>VBEN01000043.1 GCA_005881175.1 Chloroflexota bacterium | reverse complement strand
TCGTGATGTTTCTGGTGGCGCTGGGTGAGGGTGACTACCTCCGGTCCCGCGCTCTGTCCCGGGTGGGGCGGCTGCCCACCAACGTGTTTGGCCTGGTCTTCATGGTCATCGGGTCGATCTTTGGCATCTTTATCGCCGCCTATACCGGTGTGCTACTGGCTGTCAGCAATCAGCCTGTTTGGAGTGATACCTGGACGCTTGGCGGCCTCTTTCTCGCGTCGGGCCTGAGCGGTGCGGCGGCGACCATCATGCTGCTAAACCGGCGGCGGCCCGAAGCGACCGCGACCGAACCCAAGCTGATGGAGGCCGACCGCTACTTCATCATCATTGAGCTCGTCCTGATCGCCCTGTTCCTCATCACGCTGGGTGGGTTGGTGTCGAAGGTGCTCGGCGGCGCCTGGATCCTACTTTGGTTGGTCGTGCTCGTCGGCACGTTAGTGCCGCTGCTTATCGAATGGCGCCCCAGATGGACGCGCCAGGTGTCGCCCGTGCTGGCGTCGGTCCTGGTCCTCGTTGGCGTGCTCGCCTTGCGCGCCGTGATCATCTTCAGCGCCCAGGCCTGAATGAAGGTTGGGGTCGTTTTCCCTTCCCGGTTTGAGGACCCGGGGGAATTCCTTGCGGATGCGCGCGCGATGGAAACCGCCGGCGTCGACAGCATCTGGCTGCAGGATCAAAACGACGGCCTCGATCCATTGCTCATGCTGGCGGCGATCGCCGCCGTCACGAGCCGCCTCCGCCTCGGCCTGATTCCTGAATCTCCCTCCCCCCTAGCGGTGGAGGGTCGGGGTGGGGGCTCGGACCAGCGCCAGATATCGACGCTGCAGCAGCTCTCGCGGAACCGAATTGTCGAGGCCTCGACCGAAAGCTGGCACCGCGTCGAAGTCCCCGCCGATCGCGACGCATGGGCCAGCACGCTGGAGCGGGCTCAGCAGGAGGGCGCGCATGGCGTGCTCGTCCCCTCCGACCCGCGCCTGCTGGACATCCTGCGGCATCCCGACGACGCGATCGAGCGCTCAGATCTTATCCTTGCCCAGGGGTAAGCCAACTCTGGCCGGCAGCGCTCCACCCGATCTCAAGGTGCTCGCCTTCGACGTCTTCGGAACCGTGGTCGACTGGCGCAGCGGCGTTATTGCCGAACTCACGGCGATCGCCCGGGAGCGCAACCTGGCCGTCGATGCCGCCGCGGTTGCTGACGCATGGCGGAAGCGTTATCAACCCTTCCTCGACCGGGTGTGTCGGGGCCAGGCGCCGTGGCAGGTGCTCGACAAACTCCATCGAGCCGGTCTTGACGAAGTGGTCCGCGAGTTCGCTTTAGACCAGCTGAGTGAAGCGGGTCTTGACCGGCTGGTTTTGGCCTGGCACCATCTGCCTCCGTGGCCCGACGCCGTTCGGGGCCTTACCCGCCTGCGTACTCGCTTCGTACTCGCCACTCTTTCAAACGGCGGGATGGCCCTCCTGGTTGACCTCGCGCGGTCAGCCGACCTTCCGTTCGACTGCATCCTGTCGACCGAGCTGGTCAGGTCGTATAAACCTGATCCACGGACCTACCAGTTGGTGACGTCGCTGCTCGCGGTCCGGCCAGATCAGGCGATGCTGGTGGCCGCCCACCCATATGACTTAGCGGCGGCCGCCGAACAGGGAATGCGAACAGCCTTCGTGCGCCGCCCTCAGGAATGGGGCACCGGCAAGGCCGAGGCTCCGGATTTCTCGGTCGACATCATGGCCGGGGACTTCATCGATCTGGCGACACAACTTGGCGCGTAGGGGCCATGCGATGCTAGGCAGTGATGACGTCGCGGGTGCAGCCGGCGTGGGCGATTCATCTGCAGCCGGGGAGCCAGATTCCGCTCGAGGACGAGGCCGCCCGCCGGTACCTTCGCCGCGGTTACCTGGCTGAGGCGCTGCTCCGAGGCGGAAGTCGCCCGGCGCTCGTCGCGGGTGACATCACGCTCTCACACGACGAGCTCAGGGCTGCTGCCAGCGGCGCAGCGGAGCGGCTGAAGGAGATCGGCGTCACGCAGGGTTTGCACGTTGCCTTGCTTGCGGAGAACTCTGCGTCGTGGATCGTGACCTACCTCGGGCTGCAACTGCTGGGGGCGACCGTCGTAGGAATGAATCCAGCTTTCAAAGAAGCGGAGGCCGAGCAGATCCTGACCGATAGTGAGGCGGCCGTTGCGCTGGTCGATGCCGGACGCCAGCCTCTGATCGACAAGCTACGCCCGCGGCTCAAGGCTCTCCGCCGGATCGGACATGTTGAGGAAATGGGTTCAGTTCCCTCCCCCCTTGTGGGGGAGGGTCAGGGTGGGGGGTCTCTCACTCCCGAAGATCCGGCTCTCCTTCTATATACCTCCGGCACGACTGGACGTCCGAAGGGTGCCCTGCTCGACCACGGCAACCTGCTCGCTCAGGGGCGAGGCGTCGTCGAGGCCTGGCGCTGGACGGCCGAAGACCGGCTCGTTCTCGCCCTACCGCTCTTCCATGTCCATGGCCTGGCGATCGCGTTGCATGGCTCATTGATTGCGGGCGGTTGCGCCGTGCTGGTGCCCTTCAGCCCGGAGAATGTCGTCCGCGAGCTGCGCGCCGGCGGCACCATGTTCTTCGGCGTTCCCGCGATGTATCAGCGGCTCTGTGATTACCTCGATCGCAATCCCGCCGACCTTCGGCACGTCCGTCTCTTCGTGGCCGGATCGGCGCCGTTACCGGCGACGCTCTTCGAGCGCTGCGAACGCGTGCTGGGGCAGCCGGTGCTCGAACGCTATGGCATCACGGAGGGCGGGATCGTCGTCTCCAACCCTTATGACGGACCGCGTCAGGCCGGCCGGGTCGGCTATCCGTTACCGGGCGTGGAGGTCCGGCTTGGCGAACAGGATGAAGTGCAGTTGAAGGGCGGCCAGGTCTTCAAGGGCTACTGGCGAAATGCCGCGGCATCGGCGGACGTCTTCATCGACGGCTGGTTTCGCACCGGCGACATCGGCGAGATCGCCGCCGATGGAAGCCTCGCCATCCGAGGACGGATCAAAGAGCTGATCATCTCCGGCGGATACAACGTCTATCCGCGCGAGGTCGAGATGGTCCTCGAGCAGCATCCGGCCGTGGCGGAGGTGGCGGTGGCCGGCCTCCCCTCGGAACGCTGGGGCGAAGAGGTCACGGCATTCGTCGTCACCAGGTCCCAGGTTCAGGCAGAGGACTTGATCACGTTCGCTCGCGACCGGCTCGCGACGTACAAGTGCCCGCGAGCCGTGCATTTCATCGAGTCCATCCCGCGCAACGCGATGGGGAAGATCGACCGCTCCCGCCTCGCATGAATCCACCCCGAGTCCCTCCCCCTTTGTGGGGGAGGGTCAGGGTGGCGACGCTTATGCTCCGGGTGCCCCGCTTGGCTGCTGCCGTGGGCCCTGCCCGGCGCCGACCATCTGCTCGGATGGTTGCTCGTCGTACTCGGCCGAGATGTCTTGCTTCGACCGCTCGCGTACGGTCGAGACCGCAATCAAGGAGATGACCGCACAGATCGCAATGTACACGGCGATCGCCAGGCTGGTGTGGTAGCCCGTGACCTTGATGCTCGTCCCCGGGATCACCCCGCCGGCGAAGAGCAGCGTCGCAATGATCGGCGCCGGCCCGCCGGCAAAGACGGACGCTAACTGGTAACCGAGAGAGGCACCGCTATATCGCAGACGCCCGGTGTAGCTCTCGGCGATGAGCGCCGCCTGCGGGCCATACTGCACGTCATGCGGGATCAGCGAAAGGAAGATGGCAAGGAAGATGAGACCCGCCACCTTCGTATCCAGCAAGCCGAAGTAGACGAATCCCCATATCCCCATCACCACCACGCCAGCCATGTAGACCGGCTTACGCCCAAGCCGATCGGAGAGATAGCCAAAGAACGGGATCGAGAAGAAGGACAGGACCGCGCCGCAGGTGAGGGCGAGAAGGATGAAGTCACGCGTTTGCTTCAACGGTCCAGGGCTTACGGCGTAGATGAAGATGTACGCGGTGAAGAGGTAAAACGGCGCCTGCTCGGAGAGCCGCAGGAACGCCGATTGCAGGATCTCCTTCCAGTTACGACGGATGACTTCCGCCACAGGGGCTGATTCGATCTTCCGTTGGTCGAGTAGGCGCTGGAAGAGCGGAGTCTCGAACACCCGCAGCCGGACATACAGGCCGACCGCCACCAGCAGGATGCTGAAGTAGAAGGGAACCCGCCAGCCCCAGGTGGCAAAACCTGTCGGGCCGGCAATCTTACTCATGATGTAGAGGGCACCGTTCGCGAGTACCAAACCGACCGGGACACCGAATTGCGGCCAGCTGGCCCAGAAGCCGCGCTTGCCACGATGTCCCCACTCCATCGAGAGCAGGACCGAACCGCCCCACTCGCCGCCGACCCCTGCGCCCTGGATGAAGCGCAGGACGACCAGCAGGATGGCGCCCCAGATCCCGATCGAGGCGTAGGTGGGAACAAAGCCGATCAGGAAAGTAGCCACGCCCATTAGCAAGAGAGTGGCGATGAGCGTCGCTTTGCGCCCGATCCGATCGCCGTAATGCCCGAAGATTGCGGCTCCAATCGGCCGCGCAACGAAGCCGACAGCGTAAATCAGGAGGACATTGAGGGTCCCAATCACCGGATCCGACTTTGGGAAGAAGAGCTTCGCAAAGACCAGGCCGGTAGCCGTCGAGTAAAGAAAGAAGTCGTACCACTCGATCGACGTTCCGACCGTGCTGGCAATGACCGCTCGTCTGAGCTGCGTCCGTTCGTCAACGGTGGCCGCAGTTACTGCCACGTGCGTTCACCTCTTTGTTTCTGTTGCCTCGCCCTCTGGGGCGGGCAGGGTGGAAGACAACCGTGGCCGCAGCCCTCGTGCGCTGGGCGGGTGCTCACCTCCTTCCCGACCTCTTCTATATAGGATGCACCTGAGGGGGCCTCTTGGGCAAAGGCTCCGATCAGGCCTCGAGGCGCTCGACGGCTTGCGGGGCACCAACCGGCTCGCGTCGAGGCGGCTGCATGCCTCTGGTGATAAGCCAGATCACCCCCAGGGCGATCACGATATCGCCGGCGCTCAGCACCGTGGGGAGCGGCCAGGGCGGAGGAATCAGGATCTGGTCAGTCAACCACCGCAGGCTCGTGTGACTGTCCGCCAGGCTGGAGTTCGAGGTCACGCGGCCGGCCGCCAGGGCGCTGACATAGCCGGCGCCCCTGGCCTGCGCCAGCAAGTTCGGATCCACCGGCATCCGCCCACCGTTGACGGCGATGGCGACAAAGTTGCTGAGCCCACCGAGCATCACGCAGGCGATGCCAGGGATCGACAGGTTGCGCGCCAACCAGGCGATGACCAGTCCGCCGGACAGCAGGTAGAGCACCGTCACCACCGGCGCGGGGATGGACAGACCGGTAAAGAGGAACAGCTGGATCGCGAGCGACCCGAACACCAGGACATTCCAGCGGAGCCGCAACTGGCCCAACCGGCGAGGGCGGCCTCCGAGCGCCGCCCCGAGGGCCAGGCCGATCAGGATGGCGCTAAGCAGCGACATTGGGAGGATTGATAACGGTCTCCGGGTCCGAGCGCTGGGCGTCGATGTCTTCGAGCATCAGCTGGACAAAGGTGGCGCCCACCACGGGATGCCACTGCGTCCCGAGTCCCTTCTTGAGCGTATCCAGCGCGCGCCCCATGGGCATCGCTTTCCGATAAGGACGGTCGGAGCGCATCGCGTCGAACGCATCGGCAACGGCGACGATGGCCGCTCCGATCGGCAACTGCGTGCCACCGATGCCATCTGGATAACCCCGGCCGTCGTACCGCTCGTGGTGAGCGCGGACCAGCCGTGCCACCTTCTCGAGGTTGGAAAAATGGCGGAGGATGTCATAGCCGACATGGCAATGCTTGCGCATCAGCTCCATCTCGGCGTCGGTCAGGGCGCCAGGCTTGAAGAGGATGTCATCCCGAACGGCGATCTTTCCCAGGTCGTGCAGTTGCCCGGCAACGGTGACCTGCCAGATTTCGTCCGGAGAGAGTCTCAGGCGCTCGGCCACGCGACGCGCGTAGGTGGAGACGGACTGGGTGTGATGATGGGTCATCTCGTCGCGGTTTTCAATGACGTCAGAGATGGCCGCCAGGGCTCGCACGCTGTCGTTTCGGAGCCGTTCGACCTGGAAGTAGGCCTGGCGAAGGATGACCGTCGGCACAACAAACAGCACCGATAGCCAGGGCGATTCGGCCCAGACGATATAGAAGATGAGCCCGAAGAACTCGATCCCCACCAGTTCCAACACCACGCCGGCGTAGTTGCTGACATAGGCGACCTGGAACGGCCGCCCGTCCAGAGAGGCCAGCAGCAGGGTGAGGGGCACCGTATCGGCGAGGAAGTAGACGAGCAGCATCAGGGCGGTACCGATAACCAGGTGCGCGGGGTCGCGCCACCCCACCAGGTTCAGCACAGTCGAACTCGCAACGACCGCAGTGGTTGGCAGCGCCACGTTGGTAAGAACCTTGAACCAGGCACGTCGGTTGACGAGCTGCCACACCAGCGTCGAGACGATCGCGACAATGGCCGCCTGACCGGGATCGTCGCGATAGATCATGATGGCGCCGATCAGGAACACGTTGGAGACGGTGATTTCGTATCCCTGCTCGAAGGTCACCGGAAAGAGGTCGGCGACGGTGGTGCAGATGATGAGCAGGAGGAGGGCGAACGTCACGGAAAGACGATGGCCGCCGAGCAGGGGCCAGACAAGCGAGTAAAGAGTGGCCACGCCGCCTGCCAGCCAGATAATGGCGAGGACTCGCTTGGCCCGCGGATTTAGCGCCCGATACCCGCTCACGATCGCTCGTATAACGCCGGGCTAACTCAAAATTGTGGACAAACGAACGGTCGGCCGAAAGCATGGCCGCCTCGGCCGACCGTTACCCTATCGTCATCTGCTAGCAGACGGGGTTATTTCCAGTGATTGCCCGCACCGAGCGTCAACAGCGTGCTCGCGATCGAGGCCAAAAGAAGCAGCCAGCGCATTTGTACACCTCCTGCTGGCCAGTAAATCACCCACCCTCTGCGAGCGCGTTACGCTTTGCGCGAAGAGACGGCCGGTTGACGTGGCTGTTGCCCGTTGTTTGCAGGCACACGACCGCGCGCCAAGCCCGTTGTGTCAGACAACGAGTTTCGGCCCTACCGGTTCACGAGCACATAGGCAAGAAACGGGAGCGCCGTGCCCGAAAAGTCCGCCACGCTGTGGAAGAGGCCGGCGCCAATCAGGTTGCCGGTCCGGTCATAGAGGACCCCAATGACCAAACCCAATGCAATCCCGACGACCACTTGCTCCAGCGTCGTGGCCAGCGGCTGGAAGCCGAGGTTGACCAGGTGGAACAGGCCGAACAGCACCGCGGCGAACAGCGTGCCCAACGGCAAGCGCCAGCCCCGCCAGCGCATCGCGGCGTGGATCGACCTATTCAATGACGTCTGGATCACCCCGCGGAAAAGCAGTTCCTCGGACGGACCGACCACCAATGCCAGGGCCACGAGTTGCGCAGCCAGGGTGACCGGGTTGACATGCATGCTGGCCGGCGGAGCGGCGAAAGCCACGACGGCATTGACGGCGGTGATGACCAGGGACAGCAGATACCAGGGACGGAGCTGTCGCGCATCGACGCCACCGATCGGAAAGTGACGGCCCAGCAGAAAGTACCACGTCAGTGCGATCGTCGCCAACCAGGCATGCGCGGCGTACGTGGCGACCACACCCGGGATCCAGCGAGCTCGAAGTGCCATGACAACCGCCAGGCCGCCAGCGATTGCGAGAGCGAAGGCGACGACCGCATCGACCCAGGACCCGCGACCCCTATCGGACAGGGGCCATCATCCAGTGCTCCGTTTTCTCAATGTGCCTGGCGGGATCCGGCTGCATCGCGGTCCGATCAGGGGAAGCATAGTAGGCCGAGTCCGCTTCTTCCCAGGTCTTGGGACCTCCATAGCGCAGGATCCAGACGAACTGGTCTTCCTTATCGACCGTCCAGGCGCCGATGATCTCGAAGCCATGGCGCCGCCGGAGTGGGGCGATCAGCCGCGTCCACTCGTCAAGCCAGGCCCCCATTTCGCCCGGCTTGATGGTGTAGATGCGGAGCTGGTCGGACAACGCCTGCTAGCTGCGTTCGAGGACGACGATCGGAATCTCGCGGCTCGTCAGCTTCTGCTGACTCACGACATAGGGGACGAGAGGCGTGAGCCGCTCCCGTTCATCGGGCCGAGCCGTTCGCGCCCGTACCTTGACCTTGTCCGGTCCGACTTCAACCGTAGCGATCGGGTTCG
>VBEN01000224.1 GCA_005881175.1 Chloroflexota bacterium | reverse complement strand
GGCGTACGAAGTCATTCGACCGTCCATTGTTCGCGTGCGTGGGTTGGAACCTGACGAGGACGGCGAGGACAGAGAGAAGAGCGTCGGCACCGGGGTCGTCATCGTCGACAAAGGCATCATCCTTACCAATCTCCACGTTGTGCTCAGCGCCAAGCGGGTGCAAGTGGTGTTCGCCGACGGGCTCCAATCCGATGCCACGATCACCGGCGTGCGGCCAGAGCACGATTTGGCCGTGCTTCAGGCGCAGACGATTCCCGACGATCTTTTCGCGGCCACCATGCGATCCACCTCGAACCTCAAACTGGGCGACCAAGTCTTCGCCGTGGGCTTTCCGTTCGGCATCGGTCCTTCAGTGACGGCGGGAGTGGTGTCCGGTTTGCGGCGCGAATTCCGTTCCCCGGAAGGGAAGCGCCTGCTGACGAATCTCATCCAGTTCGACGCGGCGGTTAATCCCGGAAGCTCCGGCGGGCCGCTGGTGACCGCAGAAGGCGAGGTCGTCGGCATCGTTACCGCTATTCTGAACCCGACAGAGCAGGGTTTCTTCGTGGGCATTGGGTTTGCGGTTCCCATCGAGAATGCGGCAGCCGCCGTGGGAGTGCCGCCGTTCTAATGATTATTCATGCTTCGAATAGTAGTTACGACAGAGTTTCGGTCGAGCGGCAGGGGTGGTAGCAACCGCAGTTCAAAACGTTCAAGCTGTTCAAGCCGTTTAAGCCCCCACCCCGGATCAAAGTCCGGGGCAGGCTCTATTTCCTCCCCCGCGATGCGGTGGAGGATTCAGGAGGGGGTTTGAACGATTGGAACGCTAATTGGCGCAAACAATTCTATGGACAACAAAGAAACCAGCCGCAGTGAAATTGCTTCACTCATGGAGCGCATCCTCTACGAGGTGAAGAAGGTCATCGTCGGGCAGGATCATTTCCTGGAGCGTGTGCTGGTGGCCGTGCTGGCGCAGGGACACCTGCTCGTCGAGGGCGTCCCGGGGCTCGCCAAGACCCTTACTGTCAAGACGCTCGCCAGAACCATCCGCGGGTCGTTCAAGAGAATTCAATTCACGCCTGATCTCGTCCCGGCGGATCTGGTGGGAACGCGCATCTACAATCAGAAGACCGGCGACTTCACCACCTCATTGGGTCCCGTCTTCACCAATCTTCTGCTTGCCGATGAGATCAACCGGGCTCCGGCGAAAGTGCAAAGCGCGTTGCTCGAGGTCATGCAGGAACACCAGGTCACGATCGCCGGGGAGAGCCACCAGGTCCCCGAGCCGTTCCTGGTGATGGCCACGCAGAATCCCATCGAGACGGAGGGAACGTACCCGCTGCCGGAGGCGCAGGTGGACCGCTTCATGATGAAGGTGCTGGTCGGCTATCCAACCGAGGAAGAGGAGTTCGTCATCGTCGATAGGGTCACTGGCCTTCCGAACGATGTCGTCGCCATGGCGACGACCGAGCAACTGAGCGCGCTTCAGCGCGAGTGCCAGAGCGTATATGTAGATCCGTCGCTCAAGCAATACGCGGTGCGGCTTGCCTCGGCTACGCGGGATCCGGATCGCTACGGTGTCGCTGACCTAGCGAAGTACGTATCATTCGGTGCAAGCCCTCGCGCCTCGATCCATCTGATCGAGGGCGCGCGGGCGCTGGCGTTCCTGCGTGGACGCACCTACGTCTTGCCCGCGGACGTGACGGATCTGGTGCCTGATGTATTTCGGCACCGGCTCGTGCTGACGTATGAGGCTCTCGCCGAGGAAATGACGGCAGATCAACTGATCCAACGGATCATGCAGCACATAGCGGCTCCCGATAAGCCGCTGGAGACCCATGTCAAAGTCGCCGCAAGCTCGTAGGGCCATATTGCGGCGATTGGAGTGGACCGTCATTCGCCGGCTGGACGGGCTGCTTCATGGCGATTACCAGACTTTGTTTCGCGGTTTCGGGCTGGATCTGGCCGATCTGCGCGAGTACCAGTATCACGACGATGTCCGTTACATCGATTGGAACGTCACCGCGCGTCTCCTGACACCCTATGTCAGGGTGTACAATGAAGATCGAGAAGTTACGGCGTGGTTCCTGCTGGACCTGAGCCCGTCGGTGGATTTCGGCTCCCATGTCAAGAAGCGTTTCGTGACGACCGAATTCGTCACCGTGCTGGCGCGGCTATTGACCCGTCACGGCAATCGCGTCGGAGCGCTGTTCTATGGTGACAAGGTAGATACGGTGATTCCGGCGCGGAGCGGCCGGCGCCACGCGATCCACATCCTCCACAGGATGCTTTCGCGGCCCGAGCGTTCCCGTTCGGCCGCGACGAACCTGCGCGATTTTCTGCAGACTGCTTTTCGGGTCATGCAAAGACGATCCCTCGTTTTCGTCGTCTCCGATTTCATTAGCACGCCGGGCTGGGCCGAGCCGCTGGCCCATCTTGCGCAGCGCCATGAGATCGTGGCGGTGCGGCTCTACGATCCGTTGGAGATGGAATTGCCCGACCTGGGGCTTCTCGTCATGCGGGACGCCGAGACCGGAGAACAGTTATTCGTTGACACCCACGATCGCGCTTTCAGGAAGCGCTTCGCGGCTGCGGCCGAGCGGCGTGAGAAGGAGCTTCGGTCGGCTTTCCGACGGGCGGGCGTGGACGCGCTGGAGTTGTCCACCCACGATGATCTCGTCGATGCAATTCTGCGGTTCGCCGATCTGCGCAAGCGGCGCCGCCAGTTGGCGGCGGGCGGAAGCCTGCCACAGCACCTGAGAGGAAGCCATGAAGTTTCTATGGCCTGAGATGCTCTGGCTTCTCCTGATGGTGCCGGCGCTCGTTGCCGCGTACTTTTTCCTGCTCCGCCGGAAGAAGGAGGACGCGCTTCGGTATGCCAGCTTGAGCATGGTGAAAGAGGCGATGGGCGCGGGCCAGAGATTCCGCCGTCACATTCCACCGCTGCTTTTCCTGGTTGCGCTCATCGCGATGATCGTCGCGATTGCCCGCCCCGCCGCCGTTGTCACCTTGCCGTCCCAACACCAAACCATCATCCTCGCCATGGACGTCTCCGGCAGCATGCGCGCCACGGACGTGGAGCCGAATCGAATTTCCGCGGCGCAGGCTGCAGCCAAGGCCTTCGTCGCCGAGCAGCCCTCGAGCGTACTTATCGGCGTAGTGTCCTTCGCCGCAACGGCATCGGTCGTGCAGCCGCCCACCCACAATCGCGAGGACATCCTTGCGGCGATTGATCGCTTCCAGCTGCAACGCGGCACCGCGATTGGCAGCGGTATCATCGTTTCCCTGGCGACGATCTTCCCGGAGGAAGGCATCGATGTGAGCTCGTTGATTTACGGGCGTGACGCCCGGCGCGGCGTCCCGCTCGATCAGGCTCTCAAACCGGAGAAACCAACGTTCAAGCCGGTCCCGCCCGGCTCCTACACATCCGCCGCCATCATTTTGCTCTCGGACGGCCAGAGGACCACGGGCCCCGACTCCATCGAGGCGGCCCGCATGGCCGCCGACCGCGGCGTGCGTGTCTTCACTGTGGGCATCGGCACGACAAGCGGAGAGAACCTCGGCTTTGAAGGCTGGTCCATGCGTGTGCGCCTCGATGAGGAGACGCTCAAAGCGATCGCCAACATGACCCGCGGCGAGTATTTTTACGCGGGCACCGCAAGGGATCTAAAAAAGGTCTACGAGTCCCTGAACGCCCGGCTGGTACTGGAGAAAAAGGACATGGAAATCAGCGCTCTGTTTTCCGCAGCGGCGGCCGTCACCGCGCTGGTTTCGGCGTTGCTGTCACTCCTGTGGTTCAACCGGATCCTCTAGCCGCGCACAAGCTGCGCAATTCCAACTTAATCAATCAATCACTTCGTGCAAGATACGCCTTGGCCAGATCGAGCTCGGGCCGTGAATCCCCCTTGCCGGCGAGCTCGATCAACCGCGTGAAGTAGCGCTTCGCCTTGGCGTTGTCGCCGGACTCGGCCGCCGCTTGCGCCGCGCCGTATATGCCGCGGAAGCGATTGGGATCATGTTTCTCCGACGCTTCGAATTCCTTGAGCGCTTCAGCGGGCTTCTTCATTTCCAGCAGCATTTCGCCGAGCAGTTCGCGAGCGGGCACGATGCGGCCGGGAGTGACCGCGCTCTTCTCGCTTTTTTCCTCCACCTCCGCAGCGGAGCGCATCAGCGTCAGCGCTTCGTCACGGTTGCCTTTTGCGTACGCGGTCCACGCGGCGGCGCTCAGGCGCTCCACTTCCACTTCGGTTGCCCAGTAATCGTTCTTGGCGTTCTTTAGCGTGTTCACGATGCGGCCGAGTTCCTGCACATCCTTGTCGGCAGCAACCGCGTCGCCGCTGCGTGCACCGCCTAGAGCGCGGGCAAAGTATGTCATCGCCTCGGTGTACGGAAATTGGCTCGACCGCGACTGAAGTTGCATCGCATCTTTCCAAGCCCCTCGCTCGATCGTGTACCGGGCGGGGATCGCCGCAAATGCATAGGGTCCGCCCTGAGCGGAGCCGAGAACCGTGACACGTTTAGCTTCCTC
>VBEN01000028.1 GCA_005881175.1 Chloroflexota bacterium | reverse complement strand
GTTGCGTCCTCTTCAACCATCCGTTGCAGCCTAGCGAAAACCCGCTCGTAGGCGGGCGCTGAGAACGCCACCGCCCGCAGCTGGGCGGCGACATCGAGCACGAGGTCCGGGCGCCCGATCAGCAACCCCAGCAGGTAGCCTTCGTCCTTCCGAGGGTTCCCCGCCCCCTTCGCAGCGGAATAGTCCGTCTCCACCCTTGCGGGGGCGGATCGGGATGGGTGATAACTGGCGAAAACCCCCTCCCGCCCAAATCTCCGTGCCCCTGGCTGGGAGAGGATAGGGATTCCGGACTTCAACCCCTGGACGTCTCGGACGAGGGCAGCGGGCTCGATCCGGAGCCATCCCGCCGCCTGCTGGGCGTAGATCTCGAGGACAGAAGCCTCCGGGATCTTGGCCAGCACCGGGATCACCAGCTCGGCGCCGCGCCGGCGATCCTCCGCTTCGGTCATGTCGAGGCTGACGAGCACCTGGCGCAGCAGGTATTCCCACTCGGGCAGCGCATGTTCGCGCAGGTTGGCCCAGCCGTCCGGGTGGGCTCGAAGGTAGTCGTCGGGATCCTTGCCCTGTGGCACCCGAACAACCTTCATATGTATGCCGGATTTCGACGCCAGCTCGATCGCTCGCTGGGTGGCGTTCACACCGGCATCGTCCCGGTCGAAGGCGAGGAGCAGTTCCTGGGTTTCACGCTTCAGCAGCCGGACCTGGTGCTCGGTCAGTGCGGTTCCCGAGGTGGTCACGATATTCGTCACGTTCGCCTGCGAAGCCGTGATCGCGTCAAAATAGCCCTCCATCAGGACGGCATGCTTCAGCTCGTGAATCGACTTGCGCGCTCGGTGCAGATTGAACAGGGTGCGGCCCTTGTCATAGAGCGCCGTCTGCGAGGTGTTCAAGTACTTGGGCTGGTTGCTGTCGTCGATCACCCGGCCGCCAAACGCAATCAGCTCGCCGCGCTCGTCGTGGATCGGGATGATGATCCGCTGTCGGAATCGGTCCCACAGCTCTCCCCCTCCCTCCGGCCGGATCGCCAGACCGGCATCGACCATCTCGCCATCGGTCGCGCCGTGCTTCCGCAGGAAGCGGACCAGATTGTCCTTGCGGTGGCCGGCCGGGGCGAAGCCAAGCTGGAATTCGGTCATCGAGGCCCGGGTGACCCCACGCGATTCGAGCTGGACTAGCGCCCGTTGTCCGGCCGGGTTCTCCAGAAGGATGTGGTGGAAATATTGCGCCGCCAGCAGATTGAGCCGCTGAATCGTCCGTTTGAGCTCCCGCTGCCGGCCGGCGCCCGGCGACTCCTCGAGAACGACGCCGGTCTTCTCAGCCAGCATCCGCAGCGCCCCACGGAAATCGACGTGCTCGATGTCCTGGATGAAGGTGAAGTGGTCGCCCCCCTTCTGGCAGCCGTAGCAATGCCACAACTGCTTTTCCGGCGAGACATATAAGGATGGGGTCTTCTCCTGGTGGAAGGGGCAAAGGCCCTTGAGATCCCGCCCTGCCTTTTGCAATCGCAAGTGTTCAGAAATCAGGTCCACGAGATCCAGCCGATCCTTGATCTCCTGGACGGCGTCCTGCTTCACCGTTGGCATCGCCGACAGCTTACCGTTAACCATTGGCGGGAGCCGCTCAGGATGCCCGTTACATCGGGCTGTCGAGGAAGGCGTTAAGTGCTGCCTGCCAGGACCGCAACGGCGGAATTCCGACCGCCGGCCACCGTAAGCTGATCAATGAGCTATTTTCCGGCCGCGGCGCCGGACGACCAGCCTCGGCGCTGCTGATTGGCGTCACCTGGACGGCCCCCCGCACGATGGCTTTCGCAAACTCGTAGCGGCTGCAGGCGCCATCGTTCACAACATGAAAAAGTCCTCGAGCCGGAGTGCGGGCCCGGTGCTCGCGGCATCGCGGATCGCCTTGACGAAGTTCCTGCCGTATTTCCCGTAGAGCCATGCCGTTCGCAAGACGCAGGTGCGCCCCTTCGACTCGAGGACTCGCCGCTCACCTTCGTACTTGGAGCGGCCGTATACGCTTATCGGGTTTGGCCGGTCGTCCTCCGTGTAGGGCTTTCCCTTTCGGCCATCGAACACGTAATCCGTACTGACATGGATGAGAGCGGCGTCGATGCCCGCAGCCGCCCCGGCCAGGTTTGCCGGGCCCTGGGCATTGGCCATGAAGGCCGCCGGTTCAGCGGTCTCCGCGCCGTCCACGTCGTTGAAGGCTGCCGCATTGATGATCCATTCAGGCCGGATCTGCCTTACTGTTGCAACCACCGCGGCTTCGTTGGTGATGTCCAGCGTCCGATGATCGAAGGCATGGACGTCATCCTCCCTGAGGATCGCGACGAGCTCGCAGCCCAGCTGGCCGCCGGCTCCCGTGACGAGGATCCGCACGATTACTGCGGGATCGCGCCGCTGGGCAGACCCTGGTAGTTACGCCGGTAGTACTTCCAGAAGTCGGCCTCTTTCCGGCGGCGCCACCAGGCGTCATGCTTCTTGTACCAATCGACAGTAAGCCGCATTCCGTCTCGAAAGCTGACCCGTGATTCCCATCCGAGCGGTCGGATCCGCTCAACGTCAAGGGCGTAGCGATAGTCGTGGCCCGGCCGGTCCTTGACGAATTGCTTCAGCGATGCCGGTTTTCCACAAAACTCGAGCACCGTGTCCGCCACCGTCACGCCGGAGACTTCCGCGCCCGCGCCGACGTTGTAGACGCTGCCCGGCTCACCATTGTTGAGCACGGTGGCGATTGCGTCAACGTGGTCGTCGACGTAGAGGTAGTCGCGGACCGCTGAGCCGTCGCCGTATATCGGCAGGGGCAAATCCTGTAGGGCGTTGGTGATGAACAGCGAAATGATCTTCTCTGGAAATTGATAGGGTCCATAGGTGTTCGAGCCGCGCGTGACCAGAGTGGGAACAGCGAAGCTCTGGCGGTAGGCGTGCACCAACATCTCGGCGCCGGCCTTGGTCGCGGAGTAAGGACTGCGCGGCTCGAGTCGGTCCGCCTCTGCGCTGCGGCCGCTGGCGACATGACCGTAGACCTCGTCGGTGCTGACCTGCAGAAAGCGCCGGTGCTGGTAGCGGCGCGCCGCCTCGAGCAGCACATGGGTGCCGTAGACGTCGGTCTGCACGAACTCACCGGCTTCGAGCAGGGACCGGTCGACATGCGACTCGGCAGCGAAGTTGACGATGGCGTCGACGTCCTTGGCGGCGCGGTCAACCGCCGCGCGGTCGCAAATGTCCCCCTGAATGAAGGCTAGGCGACGGCTGTCCGTGATCTCCGCGAGGTTCTCCAGGCTGCCGGCGTAGGTCAGCTTGTCGAGCACGGTGATCCGCAAATCCGGCTCTGCCGCCAGGCGCTGCCGGACGAAGGCCGACCCGATGAAGCCGGCTCCCCCCGTGACCAGCAGGTGCCGCAGCGGCGCCATGCTCATGTCGCGAGTTCGACCTCTGAGTGGTCTCCCAGCATGAAGCGCAGGGCTTTGGGCATCCTTGTCGTGCGCCGGACGACGACGTCTTTGCCGATCAGGCTGTCCTCGATGCGCACCGAGACATCCAGGATCTTGCTGTTCTCCAGCACGATCGAATGCTCCAGCTCACTGTTGCGGATTTCGACGCCATGATGGATCGAGGTGAACGGCCCGACATACGAGTTCAGGATTCGGCTACGCTCGCCGATAATCGCTGGGCCGCGCACCGTCGAGTCGACGATCTCGGCGCCGGCCTCGATCACCACCTTGCCGATAATCCTCGAGCCTTCGTTGACCGTGCCCGCGCAGCTCGGTGAGAGGTTATCGAGCAGCAAGCGGTTGGCATCCAGCATGTCCTCGAGCCGTCCAGTGTCCTTCCACCAGCCCTGGATGATGTGCGGCTCCACCCGCGATCCGTGGTCAACCAGCCACTGGATCGCGTCCGTGATCTCCAGCTCATTTCGCGCCGACGGCTTGATCCCGCGCACCGCCTCGAAGATTCGCGGCGTGAAGAGGTAGACCCCGACCAGGGCCAGGTCTGAGGTTGGATTCGCCGGCTTCTCCTGGAGTCGGATCACCTGGCCATCGCGCAGCTCCGCAACGCCGAACCGCTCCGGCGAGGGGACTCGGGAGAGCAGGATGAGCGCATCGGGACGGCTCTCATTGAAGCGCGTGACGAAACCGGTAATGCCATCCGGCACGACATTGTCCCCGAGGTACATCACGAAGGGCTCGTCCTTGAGAAACGGCTCCGCCTCTTTGACCGCATGAGCCAGCCCCAGCGGCGCTGATTGCCGGATGTAGGTGACGTGCGCGCCCCAGCGACTTCCGTCCTGGACCGCGGCGCGGATTTCATCCTCGGTGTCGCCGACGATCATCCCGATGTCGGTGACGCCGGCCGCGACGATTCCCTCCAGGGCGTAGAAGAGAATCGGTTTGTTGGCGACGGGCACCAGCTGTTTGGCGCTGGTATGGGTGATCGGCCGCAGCCGCGTTCCTCGCCCTCCGCTGAGCACCAACGCCTTCACGCGCGTGCCCCGTCGAATACGAAGGCGGGACCGATCACCGCCTCCGCCGCCTGGTTGTAATAACCGCTGCACTTGTACTCCACTTCGGCCGGCTCGGAGAGGGCCAGGAAGGCATGTCCGAAACCGATCGGGATGTAGAGCTGTCGCCGGTTGGCTGCGCTTAGCGGGACGGCGTGCCAGTGGGCGAAGGTGGGCGATCCCACGCGCAGGTCGACGGCGACATCGAGGACCTCGCCCACCGAGCAGCGCACCAACTTCACCATGGGGGCCGACATGTCCTGGAAATGCAGCCCGCGGATGACGCCTTTCTTCGATTGCGAACAGTTGTCCTGCACGAACTCCTCGGGAATCCCAAGCTCGGCATAACGCCGCCGGTTGTAGGTCTCGAGGAAGAACCCGCGTTCGTCTCCGTAAATCTGTGGCTCGATGAGCATCAGCCCTTCGAGTGGCGTGCCACTCACCGTCATGTCCGTAGTCGAAATCTTAAACGGCGCGGGGCGCACTCACCGCCCGACGCCCTTCGCGTACCTGGGGCGTCAGGACAACCGGTTGGCGGCGTGCCTCGCGTTGTACGCCTGACGATAGCGGGCCAGGGCCTGCGTGGCGTCACCCTGGTCCTCCAGGGCTCGGGCATAGTCAAAGGCGACCCGGCTGATATCGATCGCACTGTCCAGCGACGACGCGATTTCAAGCGCCCGCTCGAAATGCTCACATGCCTCTTTCGCCTCGCCGGCGGCAGCGGTCACCCGACCGGCCGCCCGCTCAGCGGCCAGCTTCGCCGTCGGATCGGTGGAGCTTTGCGCCGCCTTCAGCGCGACCGCCATCCGCGATGACGCGAGTGTGGCATCGCCCCGATCGAGGGCTGCCTCCGCGGCGCCGGCGAGCAAGTGAGGCAGGAGGTCGCGGTCGCCGACATGCTCGAGCTGTTCCGCGCCCGCCAGGAATAACGTCTCCGCTTCTAACGCTCGACCCTGGCTCAGCAGGATCTCCGCCATGTTGTTGCGCAGCTGGGCGCTCATCCGCACATCCCGAAGCGTGTCGAACAGGCGCAGACTGCGCTGGGCATACTCGAGGGCCCGGGTAACATCGCCGGTTTTCTGGAATGACATCGCCAGTCCTTCATAGAGCCCGCCGAGTGCCTGCATGTCGAGCACATGCTCGGCTGCGGCAATGGCGGTCTGGTAACCGGCGATGGCTTCGCGCATGGCGCCGGCAATGTAATGCAGATTGGCGCGATGGCCGAGGATGCGGGCTTTCAGAAGGGGATCGGTCAGCCCGGCGTCTTCGTAACCGCCCAGCGCTTTATCCCACCAGCGGCCCGCCTCATGGGGACGGCGCAGACTGTAGTAGGCGGTACCCATGCGGTCATACAGCTCCACCGAGAGGGCACGCCAGCCGGAGGCTTCACTGGCTTTGATGGCCAGCTCCAAGACCTCGATGGCTTCCGGAATCGCGCGGAGCCGGAGGAGGGCTTCAGCCAGAACCAGCTGCGCCCGGGCACGGATCTCAGGGGAGATTTGCGACAGGGCCAGGAGCTGCGTCATGAGGTGGCGGGCGCGCTCGCCGTCGCCTTGCCGGATCCGGGTGCCGGCTTCCGCGAGGCGCAGTTCCAGGGCCGCGGCCGAGTTCTGGGGGTCCTGAAGAAAGTACTCAACCGGGCGGTGCAACCGTTCGGCGATGATCTGCAGCGTCCGCGTCGACGGGCGTGCCCTGCCAAGTTCCACCTGGTTGAGAAACGCGCGGCTGAAGTCCTTCTGGGCGACACCGGCCAGGCTGAGCCCCAATTCCATCCTGACCTTGCGGATCCGGGCGCCTAATTGCTCCGGCGTCCGTGGACTCCGGTGGTTAACTCGAACCTGCGTCGCCAACGCCCCGCTCCTTGTCTGCTTGCTGCTTGTTCGCTCGCCGATCAGTCGCCCAACCGTCAGTCGCTCAACGAATCAACGAATAGGATGTTGTTCGGCCAGATGTCATCAATCGGTGGTAGGTTGGGCCACATTTCGGCCACGGTGCTGTCGGCAACCGGGACGGTGGCGTTGGGCCACGCCTCGCCGACCTGCGAGCCCGCAACTCGGGACGCGGCGGCCGGAACGGTCAGGGCCAGCGTCGCGGCCAATGAGAACAACCCGATAAGCAGACGCCAGCGGACGCTCGACATGGCCTTCCTTCCCTCCTCGTTCGCGTTGCGTGATACGGCCTCAGCATCATACCGGCAATCCCCGGAGACCGCAACGAGGAGATCACCTTGACGGCTGGAAGCCGGCGTCACCGCGACGCCGGCTTCGCCACCTCACCTCCTGCTGTCCTATCGGCAGCTAAATGTCTGGGCGGCCAGCTGCGGAGCCCCCGGTGACAGGAACACGAGCTGCTCCTTCCCCGAAGCGTTCGGATTCCAGGTGTCCGCCAGGACCGAGTGGATCGTCGTATCCCCAACCGCGAGGTTGATCGGCGGCTCGGCGATCGTGACCGTATTGCCGTTGCTGGTTCGAACCCATTGATAAAGCACCGGGCCGCCCGCCCCGTTGGTCGTGAAGCTGCCCGTGGCCGTCACGGTCCCACGGCGGCAGGAGTTCGACTTGTTGGGTGGGGCGTAGGCGACGGCCTGGGCGGCGCTGACCACCGTGTCGACTTGTGTCGTAGCCGGCGCCGGTGTTGCGCTCGGCGTGGGTGCGGGTGTCGGGGCGGGCGTTGGCGTCGGCGACGGCAGCGGCACCGGGGCCGACCCGCTCCAGGTCGGGTACTGCGCGATGTAGGTCTGCAACATGGCGTAGCTCGGCAGCGGTCCGGTTGGCGGGTAGATGTTCATGCCGTCCGAGCCGGCGTCACTGATCATGTAGATGAAAACCCGCTGCATCACGCCCGATGTCCGCGAGCTGTCCAGCACGTACTGGAGGTACTGCGCCTGCTGGGTCAGACTGACGATGGGCCCCGGCTGGCTGACGCTACTGACCGCCCAGCCGACCTCCGTGCACCAGACTGGCTTGCCACCGTCGTTGTAGCTCGCCTGAACCGCGCGAATCGTCTGCCACTCCAGGTCGTACGAAGGCGTGTCCCCGTTCGTCATGCTGGGGTCGGCGCCCGTGTAGTAGTGGAAATTGGCAAAGTCCATGTAGGGGCCGTACCCGTTCTGATACAGCCAGGCCATGTAGGACTGAACATGCGGGGTATTCACCCACCAGAGGCCGAACATGCCGACCAGCGCGGTCGGCGACTGGGCTTTAACCGCCTGGTAGCCGGCCTTCAGGACAGGCCCGTAATAATCGGCCGCTCGGCAGGGCAGGGTGTTGGCCCAGCTCCCGCCCCAGTAGCCGTCCCATTCCTCATTGCCGATCTCGAAGCTGTCGACGTAGCCGTGGCCATTGCGACCGTTATAGCGGGCGGCGAGTACCCCGGCAAACGCGCTCATCTCGGCAGGACCGGGAAAGAGGTTCACCCCGTTGCAGATCTGCGTTTTCCGGAAGCCGGGAGCGTCCTGGATCGGCACAGTGACGTGCACACCGGCCGCGGTGGCGGCCGCCACATCGGCGTCCAGGCCCGCAAAGTTGTAAACGCCGGGCGCCGTCTCCATCGTCGCCCAGTCCCGTTGCAGCCGAGCCCATTTCACGCCCGAGGTCGTGATCCGCCCCTGATAGCCCCAGACCGAAAACCCGTAGGGATTCGCGTCATTCTGGGCCACGCCGGGCAGTGCCAGGACCACCAGGAGCAGGCCGACTCCAGCCGTGCTGAGAACCTGACGTCGAGTCAATTCGATCCCTCCTCGAAACCTCCAGGCGGAGGCTCCCGGTCCGACTATGCAGTCGGAGTGCTACGCCGGCTGCCGCGAGCCGGCCACAACCGGTGGGCAATCCGTAACGGATTTCGTAAGACAGTTCGGGAACCGCGACCGCAGGTTCGACCTGATCGGGCTCGCAAAAGGCACGAGTCGGGCACTCGCATTTGGCGGGCATGTCAACCACGCGGAAATTTGGCAACTGGCACTTTACAGAGGGGCGACTCGTGACCCCGCGCCGCACCGATCATCGCGGCTGAAACCAGCCGGTCACGAATACGACTTGCGTGTGGATTGGCGCCCGAGTCCGAGTCGCCCCACGATCACCCCGCGTTCAAATCGCCACTGGATCCCTGCCCCGGACGGCCGGACGGACCGTAGCGATCCTTGTCAAGCCTGTGGTTGTTTCGTGAGCCCGTGTTTGCTTTACAAGGGGAGGCCACGTGCTCAATAAAGCGTGGCCAATATTCGGGCGAAATCTTTGACAAGAAGATCACGCTTGGTAAAGTTCCTGATTAAGAGCGCGCGGAATCATCTGATCTGATCTAACTGAGCCGAGGGGCGGGAAGACGCATGAGATGGCGCGATCGACGCCTGTCCACTCGTGTCCAATCAAAGGGAAGCCTGACTTGGCGACGGTTCTAACGATCGACCGGGATGCGCTCCAGCAGGAAGTGCTGGGCGCGCTGTTGAAGCACGACGGCCATCGAGTGCACCCCACCGCCGACGCCGAGACAGCGCTCGCCATCCTGCAATCGGCGCTGGTCGACCTGGTGATCATCGAGCCCGCCACCCAGCGACCCGACGGGCTGCGTCTCTGCCAGCAGATCCGCCAGCTCAACCCCTATCGCCCGCTCATGGTGGTATCCGAGCGCGGTGACGAGGAGCAGATTTTCCGCGCCCTGATGGTGGCCGCCGACGATTACATGGTCAAGCCGATTTCGCCCCGGTTGTTCGTCGGCCACGTCCATGCCTTGCTGCGGCGGGCCGAGCAGGTTCGCGGTCAGCGGTGGCAGGACCAGAACATCTCGATTGGCGAGATTTCGCTCAATCTGCAGCAGATGCATGCCATCGTCAACGGTGACGCGGTGCCCCTGACCCCGCGCGAGCTGTCCCTGCTGCATGCGCTCATGGAGAATGCGAACCGCGTCTTGAGCCGCGAGCAGCTGATGCGGATCGCGTGGGGCGAGCGGTTCGTCGGCACCCCGAAGGCGGTGGACGTCTACGTCCAGCGTTTGCGGCGAAAGATCCAGCCTCACCTGGCGGCCGGGTTTTATATCGCGGCCCAACGGGGCTTCGGCTACAAGTTCCAAATGCCTCGTCCGCAGCCGGTCGCCTCCTGATCGGCGATTACAGGACTGTTACCGACCGGCGGGCAGGCGGTCCTTGTGATCGCGGGTGAGGCCACGATGAGAAGTCAATTCTTAAATCAGTGATCACTCCGGGTTGTGCGCGCGCCAACATCGGATGCGCAGGCCGGCCTCACAAACTGTTACCCGACAACCAGGCAACACTTACCGGTCTGTTCCCGGGCGGCCCTACGCTCAGCCGTGATGTGGAACGTGGTCTACACCAACGCCAACCACGACGCGCAGGTGGCCAAATTCCTGACGCTGCTCGACCTCGAGGTCTTCGCGCCACGGTTTGCTCCGAAAGCGCGCACCAGGCCGGGGAGCGTGCGGGATCGGCGCCAGCGGTGGGTGTTTCCCGGTTACCTGTTTATCCGGGTACCGCCCCGGTTTGATCGCTGGGACCTGGTCCAGTGGGCTCCCGGCGTTCGCCGCATCCTGAGTACCGACGGCTCCGCCTCGACGCTGGCTGACGACGTCATCGAACGACTGCGCCTGCGCCTGGCCGGGCCCATGCCGGCCCGCCGGCGCCCGAGGTTCAGGCCTGGCCAGCCGGTCGTGATCGAGCGCGGTCCGCTGGCAATGGTCGACGCGATTTTCGAGAAAGACCTGAACAC
Organism: Chloroflexota bacterium; assembly: GCA_005881175.1. GTDB lineage: Bacteria > Chloroflexota > Dormibacteria > CF-121 > CF-121 > CF-13. Next base: position 16,759 of record VBEN01000028.1, on the reverse strand, counting down.
GTCCGAGCGCGTCCAGGTGCTCGTTCGCTTGCTCGGCCGGTCGATGCCGGTCGCGATCGACGCGGCGATCCTCCGTCCGGCCGGTTGACGGCGGCGGAGGGTCGATCGTCGTGCTTCGAATACGAAGAGTGTTCGAAACGGCGGAGCCTGCCCGGCGACCCGATCGCCAACCATTCTTGCGATTTCTGATTGAGGGAGGAAGCGTGCGATGCAACTGATGGAGCGGACGCCCACGGTGGCGATGGAACTGGAGGGCCACATCAACGAGGTGCGATCGGTGCTCGGCAAGATTCCCATTGGCGCCATCGAGCGGGTCGTCGAGATCATCCTGGACGCGTACGCGAACAGCGGCCACGTCTACGTCGTCGGTAACGGCGGCAGCGCGACCAACGCCACCCACTTCGCCTGTGACCTTTCCAAGGCCACGATCGTCGAGGGCCGGGCCCGGATGCGGGTGACGTCACTGGCCGACAACATCGCTCTCCTGACGGCCTGGGCGAACGACACCTCGTACGAGAAAGTCTTCTCCGAGCAACTGACCAACCTGCTGAACCCTGGCGACGTCGTCATCGCGATCAGCGCCAGCGGCAATTCGCCGAACGTGGTTTCAGCGGTACGCGCGGCTCGCCTGATGGGCGCCAGCACGGTGGGCCTCGTCGGCTTTTCCGGCGGTCGAGTGCTGGAGACGGTCGATGCGGCGGTCCACGTACCGAGCAACGACTACGGCGTCGTCGAGGACTGTCACTCGGTGCTGGAACACGCCATCACCGTCTCCACCCGGAAGGCGCTGCTTGCCTGACGCCCCGGTGCCGGCCGTCTTCCTCGACCGCGACGGCGTGATCAATCGGCGCCGTTCCGATCACGTCAAGAGCTGGGAGGAATTCGAGTTTCTGCCTGGCGTGCTCGGCGCGCTGGCGGCCTGGCGGGCCATGGACACCCGGGTCATCGTCATCACCAACCAGAGCGCGGTCGGCCGTGGCGTGCTGTCTGACGAGGGGCTCCGCCGGATCCACACACAGATGATGGAGACGATTCGGGCCGCCGGCGGTCACGTCGAGGCAGTCTATGCCTGCCTGCACGCCCCGGCACAAGGGTGCGCCTGCCGCAAGCCCGCCCCCACGCTCTTCTATCGGGCCAGCGCGGAGCTGGGCATCCGGCTTTCCGACTCGATCATGGTGGGCGACAGCCCGACGGATGTCGAGGCGGCCCGCGCCGCCGGGTGCCGGCCGGTGTTGATCACCGATGTGGCGGCTGGGGTCGCTCCGGACGTTGTCGCGGTCAACGGCCTCCCCGAGGCGGTGAGGCTTTGGCGCGATCTGTCCGCGGCAGTGGGCGCGGTCCCGTGCTGATCGCCCGGGCCCCTCTCCGGCTCAGCCTGGCGGGTGGCGGTACCGACCTGGAGGCCTATTACGCCAAGTATGGCGGGGCGGTCGTCAGCACGTCGATCGACAAGTACTTCTACGTGATCCTCACCTTTAACGACAGCAACCACATCCAGGTTTCCTCCTCCGATTACCGGACCTTCTACCGGCATTCGTTCGAGGGACCGCCGATCTGGGACGGTGACCTCAACCTTCCCAAGGTGATCATCGAGCACTTCGGAGTCTGGACCGGCCTCTCCCTCTTCCTCGCCTCGCAGGTACCGCCGGGCACCGGGCTCGGATCGTCCAGCACCGTCGCGGTGGCGCTGATCAAGGCGATGTCGGTGCTGTGCAACGTGCGCATGAACCGGCAGGAGGTCGCCGACCTCGCCTGCGAGGTCGAGATCGACAGGCTCAAAATGCCGATCGGCAAGCAGGACCAGTACGCGGCCAGCTTCGGCGGCCTGAACTTCATTCAGTTCAATCCCGATGGCGTTGTGGTGGAGCCGCTGCGGCTGCCGGATGAGCTACAGGCCGAGCTCGAATCCCGGCTGATGCTCTTCTTCACCGGCCGGTCGCGCGATTCGGCCCAGATCCTGGGTGAGCAGAAGCGGAGCAGTGAGCGCAACCGCGCCGGCGTGATCGAAGCGCTGCACGTGATCAAGTCGATGGCCATCGCCCTGCGCAACGACCTGATCCGCGGTGAGATCGACTCGCTCGGCGACTACCTGCATCAATCCTGGCTGGCCAAGCGCCAGCTCGCTTCCGGCATCACCGATCCCTGGATCGACCAGTGGTATCAGGTGGCCCGGGACGCGGGTGCCCGGGGCGGCAAGATCGCCGGCGCCGGTGGCGGTGGCTTCCTCCTCCTCTACAGCGAGCGCCAGTACCAGGACCAGGTCACCGAAGCACTGCGGGCGCAGGGCCTGCATCGAATGGACTTCCGTTTCGAATCGGGTGGCGCAATGGTGATCGTCAACACTCTGCTGCGCAAGGCGCGGGTGGCCGCGGTGACGCATGGCTGATAGCCGCCGGGACTGGCGCGCGCTGGTGGTGGTCCTCGCCTTTTCCGACCTCACCGCGGTATTGCTCGCCTTCTGGCTTTCCGCGGCGCTGGTCTGGCGACCAGGCGTCGGCATCAACGGTGGCAACGACACGGATTGGCTGGTGCTCCTGATGATTCCGGTGCTCGGACTGATCTTCATCGTCCAGGGCCTCTATGAGCCGGCCAATCTGCTGGTCGGCGCCCGCGAGTTCGCCGGGGTCTTCCGCGCCAGCACCTACGGTCTGCTGGCCATCACCGTGATTACATTCGTCCTCCGCTGGCCGCTCTCTCGCGCATGGACGGTGGCCTCCTGGGCATTGATGACCGGGCTCGTCATCGCCGTGCGCTTTTTGGTTCGGCGGATCGCCGCCGCGGTCCGGCAGCGCGGCCGCCTCACCGAGCGGGTGGTCGTGGTTGGCGCCGACGAGGACAGCATCGCGCTCGCGGAGCAGGTCAACCAGCCGGGCAGCGGGATGCGGGTGGTTGGCATTCTTGACGACTACATCCCAACCGGCACCGAGCTGCCCGGCGGGTTGCGCGTCGTGGGGCCGTCCGCCTCCTTGCTGCAGACGACCGGCCGGCTGCACGTGCAGGACGCCATCGTCGCGCCACATGCCCTGCCCTGGGAGACCCTGCGCGAACTCATGCTGGTCTCCGCCACGCGGGCGAATGGGCTCCGGGTGCACCTCTCCGCCGGCTTCTACGACCTGCTGACGGCCGGGGTCCGCTTCAGCGAACGGAATCACGTTCCCCTCCTCACCCTGCGAAAGGCGCGGCTGTCGGCGGTCGAGCGCGTCATCAAGGGCGTCCTCGACGTCGGGCTCGCCGCGCTCCTGGTCGTGGCGCTGTCCCCCCTGGTCGGCCTGATGGCGGTCTGGCAGTGGCGCTCGGGGTCGCCTTTGCGAATCGAGCACGACCGCGTCCTCGGACGCAACCTCATCTCCTTCGACCTCCTCCGCTTCCGGTCTTCCGCCCCATTTCAATCGGATTTCCTGTGCAAGCTGCCGGGCCTGCTCAATGTGCTGCGCGGCCAGTTGAGCCTCGTAGGTCCGCGCCCCATGAGCGAGGCCGAGGCGGAAAGGCCTGGCGGCATGCCACTGACCACCATCCAGCCCGGCCTGACCGGCCCCTGGCGCCAGGCGGCCGATCCTGCCGAGCAAGCCACCCTCGACCTCTATTACGTCCGCAGCTATAGTGTCTGGCTCGACGTCGCCGTCCTCTACGAGCGGGCGATGTTCCGCCTCCGCCCACTCGCCAAGCGATGCCTCGATGTCGTCGGCGCCGCCATCTTGCTCGGGCTCAGCTCACCCATCGTCGCTACCTGCTTCCTGGTGGTGTGGCTCGGCTCGGGCGCGCCGCTGATCTACCGCCGGCGGGTGGTCGGCCGCGGCGGCGTCACGTTTGACGCCTACAAGATCCGCACGATGGTGACGGATGCCGACCGACTCCTGAGTCAGGACGAAGCCCTGCAGCGCCAGTTCGGCGAATCGAACAAGATCGTCGGCGACCCCCGGATCACGCGAGTCGGACGCTTGCTGCGCAAGCTCAGCCTCGACGAGTTGCCGCAGCTGGTGAATGTGGTGCGCGGCGAGATGAGCCTGGTCGGGCCGCGCATGATCACCGTGGCCGAACTCCCCGAGTGGGGCGCGGCCGGCCAGTTGCTGCTCTCGGTGCGTCCAGGCTTGACCGGGCTCTGGCAGGTAAGCGGCCGCCAGCTGCTGAGCAAGGCGGAGCGGATCCGGCTCGACGCGGAGTACGTGCGCCGCATGTCCCTTCGGCTGGATCTGACGATCCTGGCCCGGACGCTGTTGGTGGTCGTGTCCGGACACGGAGCCTACTGATGCGCGCGCTGGTCACCGGTGGCGCGGGCTTCATCGGGTCGCATCTGGTCGACGCGCTGCTGGCCGAAGGTCATCAGGTCTGTGTCGTCGATAACCTCGCGACCGGCTCGCGCGTCAACGTTAACCCGAGCGCCGAATTCGTCGAGGCCGACGTCCGCGACCTCAAGGAGATGGTGGGGATCGGCCAGCGGTTCGCACCGGGCATCGTCTTCCATCTCGCGGCGCAGACACTGGTGGCGCGCTCGGCCTCGGATCCGCTCCGGGACGCGGCCATCAATGTGCTCGGCACCGTGAACGTGGTGCAGGCCGCCATCGCGGCCGGTAGCCGAAAGGTCGTCTTCGCCTCCTCGGGCGGGACTGTCTACGGCAACGCCTTGCGGCAGCCCGTGCCGGAGACCGAGCCCTTGAACCCGATCAGTCCGTATGGGGTCTCCAAGGTCGCCGGCGAGCATTACGTGCGCGTCCTCTGCGCCCAGGCGGGGATGGCGCGCACCATCTTGCGTTACGGGAATGTCTACGGCCCAAGGGACATCCCGGCCAGCCAGCATGTCATCACCGCCTTCCTGTACACCCTGCTGAACGGCGATCGTCCCGTTATCGAGTGGGACGGCGAGCAGGCCAAGGATTACGTCTACGTCGGCGACGTCGCGGCCGCGCACGTGCGGGCCATCGATGCTGGTGATGGGGAGGCCTTCAACGTCGCCAGCGGTAGCGAGATCTCGGTCAACACCATCTTTCGACAGGTGTGCGAGCTGATGGGAGTGAGCGTCGAGCCACTCCGCGGCGAGCGGCGCCCCGGTGATGTTCGCCGGTTCACGCTCGACTGCGCAAAGGCCGACCGGGTGCTCGGTTGGCGCCCGGCGACGCCGTTTGCCGATGGGCTGCGGCAGACCGTCGACCACTACCGCCGTCAGGCGGACCCCAGGAGGTACGTTGAAGCAACGCCGATCGTTTTTCATTAGAGCCGCCGCTGCCGCCGTGCTGGCCACCGCCGCGTCGTCGGCGGCCGGCGTGGGTGCCAGCGCCGCGGACTGGCCGAAGTATCTGCACGACATCGGCGGTAGCGGCTCGACGCCGGACCGCGGCATCACGGCCTTAACGGCGGCCTCGCTCAAGCCGAAGGCCGGCTGGCCGGTGCGCCTGGGCGACCGGCCGATCACGACCCAACCGATCGTGGCGAACGGGCTGATCTACGTCGGCGCCTGGGACGGCTACGAGTACGCGCTCCATCCCGACGGCACGACGGCCTGGCGCCAGTACCTCGGCCGCACCAAGAACTGCTTTATCGCGGACGCCGTCTCCACCACCACGGCGGGCACCGTCGCCGGCGTCGTTTCAACCGGCGCGATCGCGACGGCGTCCATCGGCGGGCGGTCCCGCTCGGTGCTGTACGTGGGCGGTGGCGGCAACCGGGATAGCGCCGGTGCCGCGATTTCCGGGACGGCCGATCTCATCGCCCTCGACGCCCTTACCGGCGATCGGCTCTGGCGCAGCCCGTTGGGCGCCGCTCCCAATCACCTGATCTGGAGCTCACCGACGGTGTCCGGGGGCAGCGTCTATGTCGGCGTTTCGTCGTTCGACGATTGCCCGCTGGTGCAAGGCAAGTTGGTCAAAGTCGATGCCGCGACGGGCGCGGTCCAGGCCGCCTTCAACGCCGTTCCAACCGGGTGCGAGGGGGCCAGCATCTGGGGCTCCGCAACCGTGGACGAGGCGGCCGGGACGGTGTACGTCGCCACCGGGAACAGCCGGCCCTGTTCCATCTTTGGCCCGCAGCTCGGCCGTTATCCGCATACCAAGCGCGGCACCATCCTCTTGATCGTCGCCCTGCTTGGCCTGCTGGTCGCCGCCGTCTGGCCCCGTAGCTGGGTGCGGCTCGGGTTCTGGCTCGCCGCCACCGGCTCACTCCTGGCCGCGGCACTCGGCGCCTACCTGTTGGTGGGCCCAACCGTCTCGATCAACCGGCCATACTCGGTCAGCTTCGTCCAGCTGGATGCGAAAGACCTTCATGTGATCGCATCGTGGAAGGTCCCCAAGACCGACGAGGGCGACTACGACTTCGGCTCGACCCCCACGCTCTTCTCCGGCACCGTGACGCCGGGTGGCAAAAATCGCCGGCTGGTCGGCGTGCCCAACAAGAACGGCAACTACTACGTCTTTAACCGCGACAACGTTGCAGCCGGGCCGGTCGCAACCATTGTGCTCGCGCATGCGGGACGGACGGATCCGACCAAGGGCAATGGAAGCGTCTCCCCCAGCGCGTTCGACGGCCGCACGCTCTACATCGCGGGCGGTGGCACCGAGGTGGCTGGCCAGCCCGTTCCCGGAAGCCTCGCCGCCTACGACCCGAACGACCTGTCGAAGCCCATATGGAAGGTCGCGGCGGCGGGCCCGGTGCTGGGCGCGGTCACGACAGCATCCGGCATCGTGGCAATCGGAAACGGACCCTTCACGACCCTGGTATCCAGCGTCGACGGCGCCATCCTCTTCAAAGGATCCGTCGTCGATCCGAAGGCTGCCGTCATCTTCGGCGCCGCCACGATCGCGGGCGGCGCCGTCTACCAGGGGGATACCAGTGGCAACCTCTATGCCTACAGTCTCGATGGCCGCTAGAGCCGCAATCGGCCGGGCGGTGCGCGCGCTGGTGCGCCTGCTCGCCATCTTCGCCCTGGGCCTCGCTCTCATCGGCGGCGCCGCGCGGGCGTCGGCCGACAGCGGGGCCTGGCCAAAGTATCTCCACGATAACGGTGGGAGCGGCTTCTCGCTTGACGGTGGGATCACCGCAACCACCGCTCCCAACCTGAAGCCCCTCGGCGGATGGCCGCTTGCGCTGGGCGCGACCATCTCGGCGCAGCCGGTGCTGGCCAACAACCTCCTCTATGTGGGCGCCTGGGACGGCAACGAGTACGCCATCACGCCGTCCGGCGGCATCAAGTGGAAGCGTTTCCTCGGCATCACGACCAAGGGCAAGGCTTGCCAGTATCCGATCGGGATCGCCGGCACGCCGGTGGTCGCGACCATGACGACCGGCGGCTCGACCCGGTCGGTGCTCTACGTCGGTGGCGGTGGGAATGCCGATGCCGCCGGCCACACCATCAGTGGCGGGACCGCCCAGCTCTTCGCGCTTGACGCGCTGACCGGTGAGGTTGTCTGGCATACGCCCCTGGCATCTTCCCCCGACCACTTCATCTGGAGTTCGCCGGCCCTCTACCGGGGGAGCATCTATGTCGGCGTCTCCGCTTTTGCCGACTGCCCGCTGATCCAGGGCCAGCTGGTTGCGCTCGATGCGTCGACCGGCAAGGTGCAGCACACGGCCAACATGGTGCCCGATGGGTGCGCCGGCGCAAGCATCTGGGGCTCGCCGACCGTCGATGAGGTGGATGGTGCGGTCTATGTCGCGACCGGCAACCCGGAGCCATGCTCGCTCTTTGGACCGCAGGTCGGCACGGCGCTGCGTCCGAAGCGCGCAGCGGCGACCGCCGGGCTCGCCCTCCTGGGATTGCTCCTGGCCGGCTTTGCCTGGTCTCGGCCATCGATCCGCGCCATCTTCTGGGCGGGCGTCGGCATCGGCGTGCTCGGCCTGGCCGGCACCAGCCTGCTGGTCGTCGGCCCTCACGTCGCCCAACCGGAGCCCTACGGCCAGGCCGTCGTCAAGCTGAGCGCGGCCGACCTGCGGGTGATGGGTCACTGGAAGATCCCGCAAGCGGAATCCGTCTTCGACAGTGACTTTGGCTCGACGCCAACGCTGTTTGCCGGCACCGTCACCCCCGGCGGCGCAGAACGAAGGCTGGTCGGCGTGGCGAACAAGAACGGGATCTACTACGTCTTCGACCGCGCCAGCCTGGACAAGGGGCCGGTCGCCCGGCTGCGAATCGCGACCGGCGGCAACCCGCCCACCGGCGGGAACGGCAGCATCTCGCCGAGCGCATTCGACGGGTCGCGGCTGTATGTCGGCGGTGGCCATATTGCCGTCAACGGCCAGGTCGTTCCCGGAACGGTCTCCGCATTCGACCCCAACGCCCTGCAGTCGCCGACCTGGCGCACCGCGATCAGCAGCGGGCCGGTGCTCGGCGCCGTCAGCGCGGCGCCCGGCATCCTCGTCCTGGGCGGCGGGTCGATGATGGTCGTCCTCGACGCCGACCACGGCACGCCCCTTTTCCAGGCGCCCGCCGCGCCTGCCGGCGCCGCCAATCCGGCCATCTTCTATGGCGCCGCCACCATCGCCGACGGCGTCATCTACCAGGGCGATACCCAAGGGAACCTCTATGCCTATGCCGCGCACTAACCGGGGGACGACCCGCATCGGAGCGCCAACGTGTTGAGCGCGACCTGGCTTGTCGTGCGCCGACGCGCCTGGATCCCGCTGCTCTTCGCCACGCTGGCGACCGCGGCGATGGGGGCCCTGACCCTCGCCTCAAAGCCGACCTATGTCGCCACCGCGACCGTCATCGCGAAGAACCCGGAGAACGCAACCGATCGGCCGCTCAGCTTTCCCGAGGTCGTCACCTCGAACACCGTCGCGCTGCGAGCCATCAAGACCGCACACGTGCTGGAGACCGTGGACGGGCTGGAGGCGGCGCTGAGCGTGGTGTCGGGGAAGAGCGACATCTACCAGATCGCGATCCGGGATACCGACGCCGCCCGGGCCACCGCGCTGGCCAACGCGGTCGCCGGCGAGTCGACCGCCTACTACCAGGACCTGGCCGGCGGCGACACCGTCTCCATCCAGGCCACCGTCGACAAGGATCGGGCCGACCTCAACAAGCGATATCTCGACGCCTCGCAAGCGCTGCTGACCTTCGACCAGACTCATTCTCAGGGCGCTCGTAACGAGCCCAGTCTCGGGGCTCAGCGCCTTGCGCTTCAGCTCGCGCAGCAGGCTGCCGCGAACGCGGTCTTGAACTTTGAAGCGGGGATCACCCAGGGCAAGCTCGCCCAGATCACGACCATCCGCAATTTCGAATCCCATGTCCTGGATCAGGCGGCGGCCCTGCCACGCGGTGGGACGAACCTGATGCGGCTGATCTACGTCGGTGGGCTCGGCCTCCTGCTTGGCATCGTCGCGGTCTTCCTCCTCGAGTACTTCGGTCGCTCGATCGATAAGCCCGAAGACGCCGAGGCCCTCCTCGGCGCCCCGGTGGTCGGGGTGATCCCGCGGGCGAGCGCGGCGGCGATGCGGCGCGCGGTGAGGGCGAAGTAATGGCGCGCGACAGGTCGATGGTGCTGAGCTCCGCGACACTCCAGACGGCCTTCGCCGAAGCCTACCGGTCCTTGCGGACAACCCTCAGTTCCAGCGGGTTGGCGCATGGCGCAAGAGCCCTCCTGGTGACGAGCGGTGCGCCGGGAGAGGGCAAGAGCACCACGGTCGCGAACCTTGGCATCCTGATGGCCCAGGCCGGACAGCGCGTGATCCTCGTGGATGCCGACTTCCGTCGACCCAGCCTGCATCGCCTGCTCCCCGCGAGTCGCAATGGGCATCGGGTCGCCAGCGTCGACGAGTTCTGGGGACGCGACGGTGTCGAGCCGGTCCGCCAGGGTCTCGCCGAGCTGATCGCTGGGAAGGCCAGCTTCGTCGAAGTCGCCACGCCGGTGGAAGGTTTGCAGAACCTCGTCATGGTGACGACCGGCGTAATCCCAACCAACCCTGCGGAGCTGCTCGCCTCTCCCCGGATGCGGGGCGTCCTTAACGACCTCTGCGACCACGCGGACGTTGTTCTGCTCGACAGTCCCCCCTCCTCGCTCTACTCCGATGCGCAGGAGTTGACCCAGGTCACCGACGGCTTCCTCTATGTGCTGCGGTCGGGGCCGCAGGGGCTGGTCAATCACGGGCGGGTGCTCAAGCAGTTGCAGCAGGGGCAGGCTCGCCTGATCGGCATCGTGATGAATCAGGTCGACGCCAGGGCCGCCGGTTACGAGGGGCCCTATCGCGGTGGAGCGCCGGCTCGTGGCTAAAGGGGCGATCGCGATGGCGGCCAGATCTAGGACCCGGGTTTCGGCCCCGTCTTCCGGCCGGCTCGGACGGCCAATCCCGTTCCAGGCGATCGTCGTCCCCCTGCTCGTCCTGTCGATGCTGCCCCTTCCCCTGGTCACGATCCGGTCAGCCGGGTTTGGATTCGGTACCCTGGCGGCGCCCCTGTTCCTTTTGATCGGGCTTGCGCTGGCTCGTCACCGCCGCCAGCCAATCGAGATTCCCTATGCCTGGCTGTTCGTCGTTCTGATGACCGCGGCGATCATTTCCGTCATCAACAGCTGGCTGTTCTGGGATCCCAACGTCGGCACGTCGATGGAACGGGGATTCGGCCACCGCTGGATCGGCTACCAGGTGACGGCGCTGTATTTCGTCGCCATCCCGTTCCTGGCCTTCGCCGCCGGCGTGGTCTACGCCCAGGTCGAGCGACTCACCAGCCTCTACGTCGGCGTGCTCATGAGCGTGACGGTCACAACGGTGATCGGGCTGTGGACCTGGTGGCACAACCCGGTCAACCCGATCGATGTCTATCTGAAGGGCGCCCGACCGAACATCAACCCGGATGCCACCCTCTTTTTGATCGCTCTCTCGGCGGGCGTCCTGGTCTGGCAGCACCATCGCTGGCGCTTGTGGGTGCCGGCGCTCGTCCTGTTGCTGATGGGCCTGGTCGCCGCCTTTCTCTCCTATGCCCTCAATACCTGGCTCGGCGCCCTGGGGGCGATGACGGTGCTGATCTGGTCACGCTGGCGATCACGCGGACTCGTCGCCTGGCTTGCCGGTCTGGGGCTGGTGGCCATCGCTGTCCAGGAAACGCTCGGCACCATCGTGGCCCAACGGCTCGGCGGCAACGATTTGGACCGCATCGGCCTCTGGCACAGCGCCCTGATCGTCTGGTCGAAGAGCCCGATTATCGGGGTCGGCGCCGGCAACCTGGTCGGCTACATGGAACGCTTCAGCGTCTTCAGCATCGCGCTTGTGCTGCAGGGTTATCAGCAGGCACACAACATCTTCCTCGAGGTGCTGGCCGAGCTTGGCCTGGTCGGCCTGGCGCTCTTCCTGACCTTCATCGGTGTCGTCATCTGGCGACTTCGGCGGCGAGTCCCGCGCCGCGGCGTCGCCGCCCGGCATTTCCAGGCGGCCGGCCTGGCGATGGTCGTCGGCAGCGCGCTGATGGCCCTGGTGGGGAGCGGCCTCGTTCCCACCATCGCTTCCGCCGGCTGGGAGGGCATCGCGCCGGTGGTCGTCTGCTGGTTCTTCGCGGGCGCGGGCGTCGCCATGACGATGTCGAGCAGGGCGACCCCGTGACACAACCATCGGTCTGCGTGCTGATCCTGAACCGCGACCGGCGCGACGACACGCTGGCCTGTCTGGCGTCGCTGCGGCAGAGCCCATACCCCAATCTCGAGGTGGTCCTGCTCGACAACGCGTCCAGCGACGGCACCGCGGCGGCGGTGCGCGCCGCCTATCCAGACGTCACCGTGATCGAGACCGGCGGCAACCTCGGTTACGCGGCGGGCAACAACGTCGGACTTAAGTGGGCCCGCCGGCAGGGCGCGGACTACGTTCTGCTGCTCAATGAGGACACGGTGGTCGACCCGGCGTTCCTCGGCCACCTGGTCGAGGCCGCGCAGTCGCGACCGGAGGTCGCCTTTCTCGGACCACTCGTGTATCACCACGATGAACCCGACATCATCCAGTCGGCCGGCGGCCTGATCGCGCCGGACTGGCGCACCTATCATCGCGGCCAGAACGAGCGCGACCGCGGCCAGTATGCGGCGCCCATCGAGGCGGAATGGGTGACCGGCTGCTCGATCTTCATGCGCATGTCCGTCGTTGATCGCATCGGCATGCTCGACCCGGCCTTTTTCATCTACAGCGAGGAGGTCGACTGGTGTGTTCGGGCCCGCCGCGCCGGCTTTGCGGGATTGGTCGTGCCGGCCGCGCGGATCTGGCACAAGGGGGTGCGCCGCGGCTATTCACCGTCGCCTCGCGTCACCTACCTGAGCGCTCGCAATCATCTCCGCCTGCTCCGCAAGCACCGGGCCGGTGCGCGAGCGCTGCTGGGGGCGATGGCGGGTGATCTTCGGACCCTGGCGAGCTGGAGCGTCCGCCCCCGCTGGCGCGACCAGCGGGCTCACCGCGATGCGCTGGCGCGCGCCATGGTCGATTTCTGTCGCGGCTCATTCGGACCACCACCGTTCTGATCGGTTTTCCAGGGAGGAGGCTTAACGTGAAGAGACACCGCTCCATCGTGGCGCTCGTCGCGGCGTTGCTAACCGCGTCCGTCGCCGTCGGACTTCAGCCTGGCATCGGCCGCGCCGTCGTCCCCGCATCGCAGACCGTGGTCTCGATGGACGGCACCAGGTTCCTGATCAATGGTCAGCTGACCTCGCCGGGAAAGCCGGCCGAAGGCCAGCTGCTCAATACCCGCATGGCCCAGGCGATCTTCGACGACGACAACCCCGCCACGGTCGGTGATTGGGTCTACCCCGATACGCACCTGTGGGACCCGCAGCGGAACGTGAACGAGTTCCTGGCCATGCTGCCGGCCTACGCGCAGCACGGGATCCGGATGATCACGGTCGGCCTCCAGGGCGGCTGCCCGGCGCACACGCCGCCGGCGCTCACCTGCCCGGGCGGTGACCACCCCTGGCTCGTGAGCGCCATCAATACCGATGGTTCGCTGAAGCCGGCGTGGATGACGCGCCTCGACCAGGTGATCCGGGCCGCTGACGCGAACGGCATCGCGGTGATGGTCCAGTTCTTCTACCACGGCCAGGAAAGCAAGGTGGTCGACCAGTTCACCGCGGTGAACAACATCACCGACTGGCTGGTCAGCGGCGGCTACCGCAACGTGCTGGTGGAGACCGTGAATGAATGCAACGCCGGCTTTTCCACCTTTCTCGACTGCGCCAACGAGGCGAATGTCGTCAAGCAGGTACAGGACCGTTCCGGTGGCAAGCTCGCGGTCACCGTCAGCTTCACCGGAGGCGGCATGCCGAGCGACGACGTCATCAGCCAGGAGGACATCGTCCTGCTGCATGGCAACGGGCAGACCACCGAGCAGCTCGTCGACCTGATCAACGGGCTGAAAGCCAAGGCGGCCTACCAGGCAAACCCCAAGCCGATCGTGGTCAACGAGGACTCGACCAGCCTCGACAATATGAACGCGTCGGTCGCGGCCGGAGTCTCCTGGGGCTATCTCGATACCGGCGTCAACAACTACGTCGACGGCTACCAGTCACCGCCAGTCAACTGGACGATCAACACGGATGCCAAGCGCGCCTTCTTCGACAACACGCTGCGGCTGGCCGGCCCGAACAGCGTGGCGACCGCCACCATCTACACCGGCGCGACCACCGGCGATTATCACGACTCGGCCGCCCTTTCGGCTCGCCTGCAAAACCTCCAGGGAACCCCGCTTCCCGGGATGCCCCTCAGTTTCGCGCTCGGCAGTCAGAGCTGCGGCGGCACCACGAACGGGGGCGGGGTCGCGACCTGCTCGATCAGTCCATCGCTCGCGGCGGGCACCTATCCCCTGACGGTGTCGTTTGCCGGGACCTCACTGCTGCACGCGAGCAGCGCGTCGGCGTCGTTTAACGTGACCCACGAAGAAACGGCGCTCGCCTACAGCGGCGACACCATCGTCGCCCAGGGTGGGACCGCGCACCTGGTGGCCGGCCTGCGCGAGGACGGGCAGGCGGCCATCGCCGGCCGCACGGTCAGCTTCACGCTCGGCAGCGGCGCCTCGACGCAAAGCTGCGTCGCCGCAACGGATGTCAGTGGGAATGCGGCCTGCTCGATCGCGGGCGTCAACCAATCGCTCGGGCCGGGCACGGTGAGCGCCGTTTTCAACGGCGACTCGTTCTATCAGGCGGCCTCGGCCAGCGTCGCCACCATGACCTTTGCGTTCCTTCGGGCGGGCGCGTTCGTCGTCTCGAACCAGGCGGCAGCCGGAAAGAGCGTCACCTTCTGGAGCAGCCAGTGGGCCGGTCTGAACGCCCTCAACGACGTGCCGAGCAGCTTCAAAGGCTTTGCCGGCGCGGTGCCCGCCGCGGGCTGCGGGTCCGCCTGGTTCAGCCGTCCCGGCGACAGCGCCACTCCACCCGCGTCGCTCCCAGCCTACATGGCCGTGATCGTCACCACCAGCGTGGGCAAGACCGGCAGCACCATCAGCGGCAACACCACCGCGATGGTGATCGTGAAGACGGACAGCGGATACGCGCCCGATCCCGGGCACCCCGGAACGGGCACGGTCGTGGCGACCGCCTGCCCGTGAGCCCGACCCAGACCGCACTGACCGGCCTCCTGCTCGCGGCGTGCATGACATCGCTCAAACCCGCAGCCCAGCCGGCGACCGCGGCCCCCTCGGGCACCGGTCACACCGTGGTGGCCATCGAGGGCACCCACTTTCTGATCAACGGCGCGTTGACCTCTCCCGGAAAGCCCGCCGAGGGTCTGCTAATCAACACCCGCATGGCGCAGGCCATCTTCGATGACGAGAACGCCGCAACCCGCGACGAATGGAACTATCCCGACACCCACCGCTGGGATCCGCAGCGCAACACGAATGAGCTCGTGGCGATGCTGCCCACGTATGCCCAGCACGGCATTCGGATGATCACGGTGGGCCTGCAGGGTGGTTGCCCCAGTACCGATCCGCCCTGCCCGGGCGGCGATCACCCCTGGATCGTCAGCGCCTTCAACGCCGATGGATCGCTCAAGTCCGCCTGGATGAACCGGCTGAACCAGGTCATCACCGCCGCCGACCAGAACGGCATTGTCGTCATGGTCCAGTTCTTCTACCACGGACAGAACCAGCGGGTCCTCGACCAGACGGCCGCCGTCGACAACATCACCGATTGGCTGGTCAAAGGCCGCTTTCCCAACGTCCTGGTGGAGACCGCGAATGAATGCGATGCCGGGTTCTCCGACTACCTGGACGGAGGGAACTGCGCCAACGAGGTCAGCGTCATCAAGCAGGTTCAGGACCGCTCCGGGGGAACGCTCAAGGTCAGCGTCAGCTGGAAGGGCGGCGAGCAGCCGAGCGACGAGGTGATCCAGCAGGAAGACCTCGTCTTACTCCACGGCAATGGGATCAACGGGACGCAACTCCAGGCGCTCATCACCTCGACCAAGAACTCCGCCGCTTACAGGGCGCATCCGAAGCCGATCGTGGTCAACGAGGATTCGACCAGTACCGACAACATGAACGCCTCGGTGGCGGCCGGCGTCTCCTGGGGCTATCTCGACACCGGAACCAATAACTACCGGGACGGCTTCCAGCGGCCCCCGGTGAACTGGGCGATCAACACCGACGCGAAAAAGACCTTCTTCGACAACGCCCTGCGCTTCGCCCCGGGCGTCAGCCCCGCATCGTCAACCTCGCCGTCGAACCTGGCTCCGACCGGCGAGGCAGGCAAGCTGCCAGCCTCAACCTTGCTGATTGCCGGCTCCTTGCTGCTCATCGCCGGACTGTTGCTACTCATCGCTCCCCGTCGCCGGCGTGGCGGGGCACCACGAATCGTATGGAGGAATCGCGAATGACAACCGCATTAGTAACCGGAGGCGCGGGCTTCATCGGCTCGCACGTCGTCGACCACCTGGTCGACGAGCTCGGCTTCGAGGTCGTGGTGCTCGACGATCTCTCGGGCGGCTTCAAGGAAAACGTCAACCCAAAAGCCCGATTCGTACAAGGCTCGATCGTCGACTACCGGCTGGTGACCAGCCTGTTCGATGCCTATCGCTTCGACTACGTCTACCATCTCGCCGCCTACGCGGCGGAGGGACTCAGCCACTTCATCAAGCGGTTCAACTACACCAACAACCTGATGGGCAGCATCAACCTGATCAATGCCAGCGTCAACCACGACGTCAAGTGCTTTACCTTCACTTCGTCGATCGCGGTCTACGGGACGAACCAGCTGCCCATGCGCGAGGACCTGACGCCGTTGCCCGAGGATTCCTACGGGATCGCGAAGTGCGCCGTCGAGCTGGAGCTGAAGGCCAGCCACGAACTCTTCGGTCTCGACTACGTGGTCTTCCGGCCGCACAACGTCTACGGCGAGCGCCAGAACCTCGGCGACAAGTACCGCAACGTGCTTGGCATCTTCATGAATCGCCTGATGCAGGGTGAGTCGCTGCCGATCTTCGGGGATGGCGAGCAGCGGCGGGCCTTCACCTACATCAAGGACATCACCCCGGCGATCGCCAGCTCGCCGCTCGAGCCGGCCGCCCGCAACCAGATCTTCAACGTCGGCAGCGACCAGCACTACAGCGTCAACGAGCTGGCCCTCGAAGTGATCGCCGCCATGGGCATGCCCGGCCGCCTGGAGCATCGAGAGGCCCGCAACGAGGTCAAGCTGGCTTTTTCCGATCACTCGAAGTTTCACGCCGCCTTTCCGAACGGTCGCTCGACGCCGCTCTCGGAGGGCATTCGGCGCATGGCGCTCTGGGCGAAGGCGAGTGGCATCCGGCAGAGCCGTGAGTTCGACGGCATCGAAATCCACAAGAACCTGCCCCCGGCATGGGCCACCGTGGTCCGCGA
>VBEN01000042.1 GCA_005881175.1 Chloroflexota bacterium | reverse complement strand
CTCGCCCACGGCGGGGCGGCGCTGGCGCGGGTCGACGGCCGGGTGGTATTTGTCGAGGGGGCGATCCCCGGCGAGACGGTCGAGGCCGACATCACCCATCGACGAAAGGACTTCTGGCGAGCCCAGGCGACGGCCGTGCTCGCCCCTGCCGAGGCGCGGGTCGTGCCGCCCTGTCCGTATTTCAACGCGGGCTGCGGCGGCTGCCAGCTGCAATACGTTGCCTATTCCGAGCAACTGGCGTTGAAGCGCCAGGTGCTGCATCGCCAGCTGCAGCGGGCGGGTCTTGACGTTTCCATTGACCGGATCGATGTCCTCGGCATGGATGACCCCTGGCGTTACCGGCTGCGCGGTGAGTTCCATGTCCTGCGACGAGGCGGAGCGGTGAGCCTCGGCTTCTACCGCAAGCACACCTACCAGACGCTGCCCATCGACGCCTGCCTGATCCATGCGGACGCCATCGAGCGGGCGCTCCCGGCGTTTGCCCGCGCGGCTGAACATCCGGCCGCTGCCAGGGTGACGGCCTTGCAGTTCACCTGGGCGCCCGGCACCAGCGACCTTCTGTGGGCACCCTACCCGCCGGGCTCGGCGGATCCGGGTTTCGGCGCCCGTGCGGCGGCCTTGGTGCCCGAGCTCAACCTCAACGACGATTCCATCGGCATGGACGACGCCGGCCGCCACTTCCGGGTGCGGCCGGAAACCTTCGTGCAGGTAAACGCACGCCAGCGCGCGGTGCTCTACGAGCGTGCCCTGGTATTCGCGGACCTGAACGCGAACGCCCGGGTGGTCGATGCCTACGCGGGCATCGGCATGCTGACGGCCCGGCTGGCCGAGGGCGCCGCCGAGGTAATCGCGGTGGAGGAGAGCCCGTACTCGGTGCGCCTTGGTCAAGTCAATATGCAGCTGAACGGCATCGGGAACGTCACCTATCGGCGCGCACGGGTCGAGGACAGCGCCGGTCAAATCGAGCAACCGATCGACGTGCTCGTGCTGGACCCACCGCGCGCCGGGTGTGCCGAAGCTGCGGTCGACGCGATGGCGAAGCTGGCCCCCGAACGGATGGTCTACATCTCCTGCGAGCCATCCACGCTGGCGCGCGACGTCACTCGTTTTTGCGCCGCTGGAGGCTATACCCTTGTGGAGGTGGCCCTCGTCGACATGTTTCCCCAGACCTACCACATCGAAGCCGTCGTCAAGCTCCAACGGAACGCATGAGCTTCGTTCACCTCCATACCCATTCCGAATACAGCTTGCTCGACGGCGCCAGCCGGATCTCGGACATGGTTCGGCTGGCGGGCGAGACGGGTATGCCGGCGATCGCCCTCACCGATCACGGGGTCCTGTACGGAGCCATCGAGTTATTCGTTCAGGCCAAAGCCGCGGGGATAAACCCGATCATCGGGCAGGAAGCTTACGTCGCGACTCGCTCGCGACATCAAAAAGAAGGTCGAGCGGACCGCGATCCGTACCACCTGATCTTGCTGGTCAAAGACATCACCGGCTATCGCAACCTGATCCAGCTTGCCAGCCTGGCGCACCTCGAGGGCTACTACTACAAACCGCGGATCGATAAGGCCTTGCTCGCCGAGCACACGGAGGGCCTGATCGCGCTCTCCAGCTGCCTCGGGGGCGAGGTCGCCAATCGCCTGCTGGAAGGCGACCAGGCCGGCGCGGAGCAGGCGGCCATTGAGTACCAGCGGATGTTCGGTGACGACTATTTCCTTGAGATTCAGAACCACGGCATGGAGGAGCAGGCGCGCGTGAACGAGGGCCTGTCACGGATCTCGCGGCGCACCGGCATTCCGCTGGTCGCCACCAACGATTCGCACTACACCCGCCGCGACGATGCCGAGGCGCACGACATCTTGCTGTGTCTCCAGACCGGGACGGTTGTCTCGGAAGCGAATCGCATGCGCTTCCAGAACGACGAGTTCTATCTCAAGACGCCCGCGGAGATGGCCGAGCGCTTCCGCGACTTTCCGGAGGCTGTAGCCAACACAGTGCGCATCGCCGAACGCTGCCATCTGCAGCTGGAAACCAGGCCCCTCCTGCCTCGCTTCGAGGTGCCCGCCGGCGAAACCGCCGACGGCTACCTACGACGTCTGGCGGAGCGGGGCCTCAAGGATCGCTACCCGGAAATGACCGCGGCGGTACGCGACCGATTCGAGATGGAGTTCGGTGTCATCGCAGACATGGGATACGCCCCGTACTTCCTGATCGTGAGTGACTTCATCGATTACGCTCGCAGCCACGGCGTAGCCGTGGGGCCCGGTCGGGGCTCAGCGGCCGGCAGCATCGTCTCCTATGCGCTGGGGATCACCACGCTCGACCCGCTTCAGCATGGGTTGATCTTCGAGCGTTTCCTCAACCGGGAACGTATCTCGATGCCGGACATCGACATCGACTTCGATGACCGAAATCGCGATCGCGTCATCGATTATGTCGGCCAGCGCTACGGCCAGGACCACGTCGCGCAGATCATCACCTTCGGCACGATGAAAGCCCGCGCCGTGCTCCGCGACGTGGGCCGCGCGCTGGACATCCCGCTGCGCGATGTCGATCACCTGGCCAAGCTGGTGCCGCCCCAACTGAACATGACCCTGGACAAGGCGGTCGCCATGGTGCCGGAGCTGGCCCAGGCCGAGAAAGACCCGCTGTTCGAGCGACTCCTGAAGAATGCGCGCAAGCTCGAGGGACTCGTGCGTCACGCGTCGACGCATGCGGCCGGCATCGTGATCACACCGGAGCCGCTGCAGCGGTACGTCCCCTTGCAGGCCAGCATCACTCGCGGCGACAAGAACGGCCACGAGAAGCGCGCCGTGATGACCCAGTACGAAATGAACGCCGTCCAAAAGATCGGCCTGCTCAAGATGGATTTCCTCGGCCTGCGCAACCTCTCGATCATCGAGGACACGCTGAAGAATCTCGAGCAGACTCGGGGGCTCAGGCTCGACCTGGGGCAGATCCGATGGGACGATGCCGCGACATTCGCCTTGTTGCAGGCAGCCGACACGAACGGCGTGTTCCAGCTGGAGTCGCCCGGGCTTCGCCGACTACTGCAGGACATGCGGCCCACGAGTTTCGAGGACATCACCGCGGCCATCGCCCTGTTCCGGCCCGGGCCCCTGGAGGGCGGCCTCGTCGACCAGTACATGAAGTGCAAGCATGGCGAGCAGGAAATCGTCTACCCGCTGCCGCAGCTGGAACCCATTCTGAAAGAGACCTATGGCGTCATCGTCTACCAGGAGCAGGTGATGCAGATCGCATCCCAGCTGGCCGGCTTCAGCCTGGGTGAGGCCGACGTCCTGCGCGCGGCGATGGGTAAGAAAAAGAAGGACGAGATGGCGAAGATGCGCGCCAAGTTCATCGCCGGCGCGGTCAGTCGGGGGGTGACGGAACCGAAGGCGACGGAGATCTTCGACCTGATGGCGTTCTTTGCCGGCTACGGCTTCAACAAGTCGCACAGCGCTGCCTATGCCGTGATCTCTTATCAGACGGCCTACCTCAAGGCCAACTATCCGCTCGAATACCTGGCGGCCTTGCTCAATAACGAAGCCGGGAACTATGACAAAGTGGCGGCCGCGGTCCTCGACTGCCATACCCGCGGCATCGACGTGCTCCCGCCCGATGTGAATCGCTCCGAGGCCGGCTTCACCGTCCAGGAGGGACAGATCCGCTACGGGCTGGCGGTGATCAAGAACGTCGGCGCCCACGCCATCGAGCTGCTGCTGACCGAGCGGCGGGCGAAGGGCCCGTTCAAGTCGCTGCTGGATCTGACGGTGCGCGTCGATCCGCGCGAGCTGAACAAGCGGGTGCTGGAGAGCCTGATCCGCTCGGGCGCGACCGACAGCCTGGGCGAGCGCGGCCGGCTGCTGGCCAGTATCGATCGCGTCACGGACCGGGCCGGCCAGATCATCAACGAACGGGAGAGTGGGCAGACCTCGTTGTTCGGCATGCTGCCGGATGCCGACGAGATGGATGACCCCGGGGCCGGCTTGATCTCCGCCATGCCGCCGATGCCCGATGACGAACGGCTCAAGGGCGAGAAGGAGCTCCTCGGTCTCTACCTGTCGGACCATCCGTTACGGCGCATCGAGCAGGAGTTACACCTGAAGGTCGACACCTATGCGAACCAGGTCACCCCCGAGATGGAGAACTATGAGGTCCGGATCGGTGGCGTGATCAAGGCGGTCCGCCCGGTGATCACGAAGACGGGCAAGGCGATGGCGTTCGTGCAACTCGAAGACTTGACCGCGACCATCGAAGTGATCGTCTTCCCCAAGGTATTCGAAGAACGCCGCCAGCTGCTGTTATCGGACACGGTCGTGATCGTCCGGGGAAAGGTCGACGCGCGGGTGGCCGCGGGTGATGACGAGGAACGCGCCGAGGCCGCGAAGGTGATCGCCGATGAAATCCTTGCCTTCGATGACGCCGGCCAGGAGAGCTGGGTGCGCAACCAGGTGGTCCATCTCGACGTCCCGGGCGACGCAACGCCAGAGCAGATGGCCATGTTAGAGCTGATCCTTGGTCGCTGCAGCGGGCCGGACCCGGTCGTGCTGCATCTGCAACGGGCCGATCAGGTAGTGGACATGGACCTCGGCGAAAAATTCCGAGTGCAGGGCGGGGGACTGGCCGGCGATCGAGCGCAGCGAGAGATCGACGGACTCTTCTCGCGCCCGGTGTGGCGGGTTGAGGTGATCCGAAGGCGTGCCCCCGAACGCCAGGTCACTGGATTCCGGCAGCCACGAACGCTCGTCGGGTCGACCGCCAGCGCCTAGCCCTGGCGCGGCACCCTGCAGCATTTAGGCCCTCGCCAAACAGTCGGGGCGCCCGGCTGAGCCCGCTTCCGCCAGCGCAAGGGTGCCGCGCCGTTGTAATGCCGTGACAACCGCGCCGCCGGGGCAGCCCTCCCTCGAGGAGATGCTCGCACGGGGCCAGGAGTTCCTGGCTCAGCTTGTCACGCTTTACCAGGGGATGGCCCGAGCGCAGGCTGATCAGCAGACCGAGCTCAGCCGGACCCGCCGGGCGACCGCCGAAGGGGACCGCTTGAAAACGGAAGCGGAACGGCTTGGCAAGGAGAATGAGGCCCTGCATGCCGAGCATCTGGCGCTGACGGCGAACCAGGCGTCGCAGGAATCGCGGCTCGCCGAGCTTACGGAGCAGGGTGAACAGCTCAAGGCGCTGCACGCCCACATGGCCGAGCAGACGACGAAGCTCGCTGCCGAATGGAGCGCCAGGCGTGAGACGCTGGCTGCTGACAATCAGCGGCTGATCGCCGAGGTTGCCCAGGTCCGCAGCACACTGGACCTCAGCCTGGAGCGGGAGAAGCAATGGAAGGCGCAGGTGTACAAGCTCCAGGACGGCGTCCGAACGCTTCGCGCCGCCGCCGGGCTCGTTACGCTCACGGCTGAGCAGAGTCATCATCTCGCCTCGCAGCTCAACGCCATTACCGGCTTTGCTGAAGTCCTTCTCGATGAGGCGGGCAATCGCACCACCGGAGACGAGCGGCACGAGTTTCTGCAGCACATCAAAGACAGCGGTGCTCAGCTGGCCGATTACGTGCGCCACCTCTCGGCCGGGCCGAAAGACGAGCACACCCCGATGCAAACCGAGACCGCACCGCCGGCCGCGGCACCGCAATCTCCCGCAGCGACGGTATTGGTGGCGGCCACGGATCCACCACTGCGTGAGCGCGTCGAATCATTTCTCCGTCGAGATGGGTACCAGATCGAGTTCGCAGGCAATGGCGAGGAAGCCCTGGAAATGGCGGCCCGGCTTCAGCCCCTGGCCATGATGATCGATGCAGAGCTTGCACCGACGGGGGGACAGGATCTCATCGACCAGCTCGCAGGCGAGGCAAGGACGAAAGACATCCCGGTCGTGCTCGTGGCCAGGAACGTGCAGGAGCAACCCGGCTCGAGCATCGGTCGCTACGACTTCTTGAGCAAGCCGATCAACCGCCAGCAATTGATGCAGATGATGGTCAAATACGAGCTCCTTGCCGACCGCAGGCGCGCGAGCAAGATGCCAACCAGTGTCCTGGTGGTCGATGACGATGCGCGGAACACTCGGCTTGTCGAGGCCATGCTCAAGCCGTTCAACATCAACGTGCTGGTGGCTCGCGATGGCGCAGCCGGGATCAAGCTGGGCATCGCTCGTAAGCCGGACCTGATCATTCTCGACTTGATGATGCCCGGGGTCGACGGCTTCGAAGTGGTATCGGCTCTACGTAAGGATGTATCGGCGTCCCAGATCCCGATCCTGATCTACACCGCCAAGACCATCACGCCCGCTGACCGCGAGCGCCTTCAGGGCAGCATTCAGTCCCTCATCCGGAAGGGAGAGATCAGCAAGGAACAGTTTCTGGAAATCATCTACCGGCGCGGCGAACGGAGAAAGCGCCCAGCCGCAGCCGAACCAGCGGCTTAACCCAGGCCTAAAAAGCGCGGCAGGTACTGAACGACGACGTAAGTCGCCAGCACCACCACGAAGGCGGCCACCGGGGCCCAGTCGAACTGCCCGGGTCGTCGCGGAAACCACCCCCGAAATGGGCGGGCAAACGGCTCCGTGCTCTGCATGACCATCTGGGTGATGGGATGCCACGGGTCCATGCGGAAGAAGCCAAAGAACACGCGAACCAGCAGCAGGATGATGATGAAAAAGAGGGCGTAACCGATGATGGCGATCAGCGCGGCCAGGATGTTGCCCGACTGGACGAAGATCCGGAGCGCGTAGAGAATGACGATGCCGACCAGGAACGAGAGATCGAGGCCGGCTGCCGGCGGAATGAAGCGGCGAATTGGCGCCAGGTACCACTCAGTGGCCATCACCACGATCCGTCCGGCTTCGGAATAGAGCGCGCCGGGAAACCAGGAGACGATGGCGCGCGCGATCAAGACGAAGATGAAGATCGTGATCACCGTGGCGAGCAGGTCGCCGACGCTGCCCAACATCGCTGGCTAGTTTACGGGAGTTTCCATAAGTCTCGGCTAAGAATCAGCGGCGGCGCCGGCGCGCCAGCAGGTCGCCCGTCGGATCCTCGGGTGGTTTCTTTGGTGGCCGCGGCTGGGCGGCCCGAGCGGCCCGCACGCCCTCGACGCGCTCACGAAGCCGCCTCACCGTTGCTTCCGCCGGCACCGCGGCTGCCGGGGCCCGTTGCAGTGCGGTTCGCCAGGCGGGCAGGTCCTCCAGCCGGAAGATCAGCCGGCGAAGCGCCACGTCGATGGGAAAGAGCAGGATCGCCAGCACCATGAGGATTTCGCCGATCGGTCGCGCCGCCTTCACGCTCGGCACCGGCAGGCGGAATGCCTGCGAAAGATCGGTCAGAACCGTACCCCCGCCGGCCTGCGCGATCGCTTTCAAGGTCGCGGAGTTGGTGCCGAGGTCGCGGTACTCGGGCGAATAGGGGACGACCAGCCCGGTTGTCGTCGTATGGCGGACGACGCCACCCGCAGACTGTGCGACGTGCAGCAGGTAGCTGCCCACCTGGTCGGTTGGGAGATCCCCCTCGAAGCGACCCGGCCCGGTGGGCGACAGTGTCAGTCCCAGGTCCGCGAGGTCGGGGGTGACCGCGCTCACAGTGACGGTCGCGCCCGACGTGACGGGCGCGGTCACCAGCAGGTGGGTGTGATCGCCCTGGACGCGGGTCTCCACCTGCAGTGCCGGGTCGCCCGGTTGTGGCAAGCTGGCGTGCACGATGTCGCCGAAGAAGCGGTTCGCTGACGGCCACTGGAGGAGACCGGCGCTCCATCGACCCTGCGCGTCACTCGTCCATGCCATCACCCGGCCGAGCCCGTACTGCCAGGTGGCCAGCAGCGGATCGCCTTGTGGACTCTTCAGGATGACGTCGGCGGCCGCCCGCGGGGTGGTGGCGACATAGCCACTCAACGCCGGGAAGCTGTCGAGCGGCACCCCCGGAATCACGTCGGCCAGCGAGGCCAACTGCGGGGCGATCCGGCCTTCGACGATCCATGGCTTGAGCGCCTCGCGGGTCTCCTTGATGAAGATCTGTGGGATGTCGGCAAGACTGTTGCTCTGGTAGAAGCGGCCGTGGCCCCAGCCCGCCATCTGTTGCAGCAGGGCCGCGTCGGCGCCGCTCGCGCCGATCGCCACCGTCGTGACGGTGATGCCGTGGGCATGCATCGCAGTCACGACCGGCTGGTAGTTGTCGTAGGCGTCGCCGTCGCCCAGAAAGATCACGTGCTTGATAGCGGCGGTCGTGTGGCTGAGCGCCTGGTCGGCGGCATTCAAGTCCGGGCTATAGGTGGGCGGATCCCCCAGGTTCATGGCCTCGATCTTCCGCTTCACGGCGGCCTTGTCGGTCAGGGGACCCAGCGGGACGACGAAGGAACCCATGTTGCCGTT
>VBEN01000071.1 GCA_005881175.1 Chloroflexota bacterium | reverse complement strand
CGTCACGGCGGCGGCTACCCAGAGCAGTAGGGCTGCCAACGCGAAGCGATAGCTCAGGAGCTGCGGCGTGGTCAGCCCGAGACGATAGGCCAGCTTGCCGAAGACACCGAGGCTGCCGAAGAAACAGGCCGAGGCGATAACAAGGGCCACTCCGGCCGCATTTCGATTGCCGGCCGGCGCACGCACGCAGCCATTTTAAGAACGGGGGTCGGGCTATTGAACGAGAACGGGTACGTAGGCAAGCGCGATCGGGTTGTAGTTCTCGACAACACCGACGTTACCGTTCAGGCTGATGGTGTAAGCAAGGATCTGCCCGTAGCCCCTCCCGGTGCTCGATCCACCGATCCGCTCCCGAGGCCGAGCTGCTTGGCGCAGACCTGCGTGTTGCAGCTTGCAGGCAGGCTTGCCGCCGCCGTGAAGTTCCAGGAAGAGGTTGCGCGGTTAGGATCGACGAACAGCGAGACGTCGTGGAACTTGGCGGTTGAAGTCAGGTACAGGTTGGCACCGCCCGACACGGTCAGCGTGTTGTAGGTTCCGCCCGAGCCGCCACCACCGGCTGTGCAGAAGTAGTTACCGCTGGCTGCCGGGTTCTGGTTCGTACACTTGGCCGAATGGTCACCGGAGTCAGCCGGCCAGAAGACCAGGAGGGTGCCGAAGTCGAAATCGCTCGTGCAACGGAAGGTGTTGCCATAGCCGGCGACCGCCGGCGTGATGACCACGGTATTGTTCGGAGCGCCAGCACCGTTGGTGCCGCCACAGGCGTTGGTCTTGGCCACGACCGGGTCGCACGTTGGCAACACCTGCAGGTAGCAGTCACCGGTCTCCACACTGCCACCCGAGGAGACGTTCAGGCCGGAACCGTTGGCCGTCCCCTCGAAGAAATAGACGCCCGGCTGTAGGACGAGTGTTCCCTTAACCGTAACGGTGCTGTAGCGGGGTCCGATCGGCTGGGTGGGGTCCAGGCTCCGGGTCGGGATCAGCATCTGCGTGGTTGCGTTGTTGACGGTAATCGCGGCCGCCAGCGCCCCGGATCCGGGGTCCGGAGGCAGGTTGACGTTTGGCGGAAAGACGTAGCCGCCCAGCGCCGGGTTACCGGACGGAGCCCCGCCCGGGCAGTTGCCTTCACTGACGGACAAGATGTTGATGGCGGCCAAGGACGCGGGCGTGTACTCCCAGAGGTCCCCGCCGAATTGTGGGTTGCAGACGAAGGTCATCGATTGGGGCGGCATCGTGACGCTGCCGTTGTCGCCGACTCGTTTGTTCGCCGTGATCCCGGTTGCCCCGTTGGTGCTGATGTCGTGGTCGTCGTTGTGTTTGAAAGCGAAGATGGCGTAGGGGATGGCGTGGTTGCGCGCGATGGACGTCACGCTCACCCCGATGCTCGGAAAGAGCGCCGCCGTGAAGACCAGCGGCAGCTGGTGGGTCAGCTTGACGTAGATGAACGCCTCGTCTTCCCCGGTGTTCTTGTAGTTATAGGGGGTCGTAATGGTCAGCGTATAGGCGCCGGTCGTGTCGACCCAGTTGTTGCAACACGGCGAGGCGGCGTTGCTGGGGTTGTAGGGGCCGAAGTTCGGTCCGGTCTGGGAGGTGCAAGCGTTTGGCGAGCAGGGGCCGCTTAACAGCCGGTGTCCGGTCGCGTAGTTATTCGAGAAGTTGATGCCCAGTGTTCGTTCGACCGCGTAAACGGTGTCGTCCAGTGCCCACGAGGTCTGCACCGATCCCGCCCCCGGTCCAAGGTCCAGGGCCCCCGTGAGGGCAGCGCCGTCCAGACCATTTTGCAATCCCCGCTGCTCGACGAGCACGCGGGCGCCATCGATCGCCAGGGCGACCACGGCGAAGATCGCCACGCACGCCAGCGCAAAAGTGACCGCGATCTGGCCCCGGAGGTGCTCACGCGTTGAAGTGATCAAAATTCCGTCACCATGGTGGCCGTGGCCACGAAGTAGTTCGTCGACATCAAGGCGCGGACCATGGGGGTGGTCGCCTCGAAGTGGTACACGATCGAGACCTTGATGTACTTCGGGAACGAGGCGAATCCCGACCGGTCGATGAAGATGAAGCCGCTGCCGGTGGTGGGCTGGTAGCAGGATGTCAGGGGGTTCGGTGGGGTCGCTGTGCCGCAAGCCGCAGGTTGGGTCAGTGTGGAAAAGGTCATCGAGCGCGCCTGCTGCTGCAGAAGAGACGCAATCGTGGCATCGGTCGGGCCGGTGCCGGTGTCGTACGCGGCACCGACCCGGGCAGCCGTCCGGGCCAGATCAGAAGTGACAACGTAGTAGAAGCCGGCGCGACCGAAATCGAGCGTTCCGACGAGGAGAAGAAAGAATACCGGGGCCATGAGGGCAAACTCGACCGCGGACTGGCCGAGGCGGCGCCGGGAGTGTGCGCGAATGGTGAGCAGCATTGTCAGTACCAGGCCAGCATTGTGGTTTGGGCTCGCAGCGTGATGGTCCCGCCGGTGAACTGCTGAATCAGCGGCGTGATCGGGGTGAAGTTCGCGGTGGCGAAGACGGTAAGGGCCTTCCGACCAGGCACGCGGCGCGGTGGGTTGAGTCCGGTGTTTGCGGCCGGACTGATCGTCAGCGTTCCCGCCGCGCAGCTCACGTTGACCCAGGGCAAGCCTTCCTGGTTGCCGGCTGCGCAGCCGACTGAATCGTCGTACTCATAAGGAAAGTCGATCAGGACCCGGGCCGCTTCGCGGCTGGCATTTTCCAGCGCGATGTAGTAGTAGAAGGCACGCGTCAAATCGACGGCGCCAAGGAACAGTAGCGCCATGATCGGCAGGATGAGCGCAAACTCAACCAGTGACTGACCACCGTCTCGGTGCGGCCATGCGGAAGATGCGCGCTGAAGCACGACCACAAAGGTAATGACGTCCTGCTTCGCTGAGTCTTACGAGCAACGCTATCAAGGGTTGCTGACCGGATTGTTACCGGATTGCCGTCCGGAGTCACGATGCGGTGACGGGCTACTGGGTCAAGCCTTTCATGTATGGCAGGGCATTCGGATTGAACGTCTCGTTGACGTTGCCGTTGCCGTTAATCAGCAAAGTCCAGGCGACGACCTGGCCGACGCCGGTGCCGCAGCCGCTCCCGGTCAGCACCATGTTGTCGGCCGGGCCGTAGATCGCGCCACCAATGCTGTAGCAGGCGCCGCCGGAGAAGCGCACGACGTTGGTCCCCAGCGGCTGGGTGGTACAGACGTTCTGCCAGTTCGGCATGGTCTCGATGTAGAGGCTGATGTTGAAGTACTTGGGCGAGGGCGTCAGGGTGATCGTCGAGCTAGCGGCTGCCGAGAAGATGTGCTTGTTGCACTGGGTGTTCCCCGAGGCGTTGGCCGGCGTGATCTCTATGATCACTCCTGGATCAGCAGGCATCGAATTCAGGGGTGGGAGTCCGGGACAGGATGCGGACCATCCCAGGACGAAGTCGCCGGGCTCGAGCGTCCGGAGCGTCCCCTGGACACTGACGCCGTTTGCCTGCACCTGGTAGACGCCTGGATAAAGGAGCGCGGTCGCACCATTCTGCACAGTGATCTGGTTGGTGTACTGGCCTGGGCACAGGAGAACCGGCGGGCCGTTGATGACCGTGCTGCCGTTGTACGTTGCCGCCAGTGGCGGAGGCTCAGGGTAGTTTGGGAAGTCAAGATGCGTGGCCTGGAGGGGCAGTGGATTCGTCGTGTGTTCGCCCGACACCCGGGTTGAAAGGGCAGTCCTATCGGATGGACTTTCGTTAACGGCCCACAGGTCGCCTGCGTTGCCGGCCGGGCTGCTGCTGAAGATGATAGAGGGGCTGTCATTCCCCGGGGCGATGCTGGCATTGGAGAACATGCCACCTCGGTTGGCGGCGCCACCTCCACCCTGCATCGTGATGGAACCGGGGGAGCCGTTGATGTTGAAGTTCGAGTAGGTGGCGAACGCCGGCTTGTCCTGCAGCAGGATGATGGCGTAGGGGAGGTTCGCGTTCTGCGCCGTCGCCCGGGCGGCGAGCGTGATCGTCGACTGGAACCCGTGAATCGGCGCCACAGCGACCGGATGGACGTGCCAGACGCTTACCTGGTAGGTGTAGGAGGTTGGGGCTGACAGCTCGACGAAGTAGCCGGCGCTGATATTGAGTGTCCCTACCCCGTTCCCGCCCGGTGGGCCGATCGTCTTGTTGCCAGGACATGACGCGCTGCAGATCGTCCCCACCTTACTGGTGCCGGGGAGATTCTGAAGCAGATTGTTGATTGCCTGGTTGTGCATGTTCGAGTAGCTCGGCGGCACGGCCATCAAGAGCTCCGCGCCGGCCAGTGCGGCGGCGTCGGCGGCATTCTGGAGCTGCCGTTTGTCGAGGTAGATACCTCCGCCGTCGAGCGCCAGGGCCAGGATGGCGGTCAAGACCAGCACCGAGATGGCGACGAGGACGACCGCTTGCCCTGACTGCTTACGCAACCAGGCTGCCTCCATCAATACTCCGTGCTCATGGTGCTGCTAACTGTCATGACGATCCCAGTCGGGAAAAACTGCGAGCCGAACGGCGTCAGGGGCTTGAAGTTGTATTTGATGGTGACCGCCAGTGCGTAGTGTCCCGCGTAGCTCGGGGTGATCGAGCCGCAGGCGCCTCCCGCCGAGGCGGCCTGGCCGGCTGGAGCGTTGGACGTCGTGTTGCCGTTGCCCGCGCCAACGTAGATGAGGCCGGTGTTGGCTGACATGCTCGGGCTCACCGGAGGCGTGTCGTTGACGCAGCTGCCCGGGTTGAGCTGCAACCCGATGGCGTTCAGCTGGACGGCCCCGACGACGCGGTTGTTGTCGGGCCGGTTGCTGCCGGTGGTGATCGCGGCCCGAGCGCCCTCCCGGGCGGCGCCAGCAAGGGTCGCATAGTCGTAGGCTGCACGACCGCAGTCGATCACCATCAGGAGGGTCATGACGAGGAAGGGCGAGATCATCGCCATCTCGACCATGGACTGGCCTCGTTTGCGCTTCATTGCTGCGTTTGCACCTGCATCGTGGTCGAGGCTAAGACCTGGACCATGTCGGCGCCGACGACGCCGGCGAGTGGCGTGACCGGTGAGAAGCTGTAGAGGATGTTGACCTGGATCGTCTGCTGCGCGGGTCCTGACTGGCTGTCATTGCCGTCGAAGCAGATGTAGACGTAGCCGCTGTTCGGTTGGGTTGGGTAGTAGACGCGCCAGCTCGAGGGCGACCCGGTCAAGCAGTGTGAGGGTGCGCCCGTCGGAAGGTTCAAGGTGACGTCCGTTGGGACCTCACTCTGAGCGGCCGCGAGGACATCGGCGTAGTCGTCATAGCTATTCGCCGGCGGATTCGCCGTTGGATCGTAATAGGTACCCTGGCGCGCGGCCTCACGCGCCGCATTGGTGACGGCGATCGAGTAATAGAAGACGCGGCCAAGGTCGGCCGTGCCCATCACGAGCAACATGAGAATGGGCAGGAGCAGGGCAGTCTCGACGATAGCCTGTCCCCGGCAACGTGAAAGAGGGTGGCACCGCATGTCGACCTTAAGGATGCGGCCTCTCGCCCCTTCGGAGTCTCCGCCGTTGGGACCATTCACTGTCGCCATACGACGACAGAAACGTTACGGACGCCGTTATCTTTAGCCGGTGAGTTCCTTGGGCGGCGTGAGGCGCTGCTCCGGACCCATCAGCGGCAGATAGAGGCTGATCAGGAGCGCCGACAGTCCGATGATAAAAGCAGCCAGCACGATCGGGATGCCGGGATCCTTGTTAATAGTCAGGTCGGTGTATGGCTTCAGACCTGTGAAACTGAGGCGGTAGCCGTCGGGCGTCACCACGGTGTCGCCCACGCGCAGGGCCCCACGCCAGCGCAGGTCCATGTTGCTGGTATCGATCGAGTAGACATTCTGCGGCTGGGTCAGGTGCAGATCGCCCCGATACAGCCGCACCAGCAGAATCGGATTGCGCAACTGCGGCGTTCCGGGCGCGATTGACTGACCGCTGATTTGCGGATCGGGGATGAAGATGGCGGTTGCACCCAGCTGCTGCTCGGCGGGCCCCGCCGAGGGTGCCTTGAAGACGCCGTTTGCGAATTGCGGGTCGCCCACGAAGATGGTCGGGCCATCCTTCACCACCCGGCCGTCGGGCGTCTCGATCTTCAGGGTGGGGGCCCAGCCGTAGCTGGCCTGGTAGATCTTGACGCCGTCGTAGTCGACATAGTGGTTGACCTGAATGTTTGCGCTCTCCACCACGCGTCCCTTGTCGTAGATCCGAACCCGAGAGGTGAAATCCTTGGGCGAACCGCTGGACCAGTAGCTGGCGCTGAAACTGTCGACCTTGACCTGGAAACCCGCATGCTGGGTCGCGAGCCGGCCTTCGCTCAGGTTGTCATAATTGGCGCGCGCCTCCACGAAGGTATCCCCCACCACCACCGCCGCGTTGCCGACGAATCCGGCGGCCTTGCCATAGATCACGCCGAACAGCAGGATGAAGAAGCTGGCGTGAAAGATGATGCTCGCCACCTCGGCTCCCAGACCCCTGTTGCGCTGCGCGGGGTCCACGGCGCGCCGCCAGGCGGCGGGCACCCGGATGAACATGCTGGCCCCAATCGAGGTGTACATCAGGACCGCGGTGACGATGAATGGCCAGGAGCTGAAAATATCGAAGAGGCCGAGGCGGGCAAACCAGGGCGCCGTGGCCGGATGACGCAGCACATAGCCCATCACGCCCTGGGGGTTCTGCGGAAGCTGCGGCAGGAAGGTGCCGACGATGGCCAGCAACGCCAGGATCGCGAGCAGAATGATGGCGGTGCGCATCTTGCGGAGCTCGCGCCAGGCGCGCACGAGCACCCGGATCGGCGCGGGTGCGCGGCGGCTTACCGCGGAGGTGGGCGCCGGCCGGACTGGAGATGGCGCGATCATCGCCCGGGAGCTCCCCTCATCGTCGCTTAGAAGTGTAGGGAGGCGGCGTGAGTCGCCCAGTTCAGGACCACCGCCGGGAAGATGCCGAGGATGATGGTGGCGGCGGCGGCCGCACCGAGCACGGTGCCGGTTGAGATGCCGACCCGTTCCTTTTCAACGGCGGTCTCATCGGGAGCCGCCAGCATGACCACGACAACGCGCAGATAGTAGTAGAAGGAGACGATCGTCATGATCACGGCGACGATCAGCGGCGCCCAGATCTGGGCGTCGACGAGCGCTCGGAAGATAAAGAGCTTGGCGAAAAACCCAACGGTTGGCGGGATGCCGGCCAGGGAGAGCATGAAGATCGTCATCACCGTAGCCAGGAAGGGGCGCCGGTAGAACAGGCCCCGCCAGTAACTCAGCTCGGCGGTCCGCTCCCCACCCGCGCCCAGCACCGTGACGACAGCGAAGGCGCCGAAATTCATCACGGCATAGCCGGCAATATAGAAGAGGGTGGCGGAAAAGCCCTCCGCGGTTCCCGGCAGGATGCCGAGCAGGATGTAACCCGCGTGCGCGATGCCAGAGTAGGCGAGCATCCGCTTCAGGTTGTCTTGCGTGATCGCAACCAGGTTGCCGATGAACAGCGAGAAGATCGCGATCAATGCCAGCGGGAAGTACCAGCGGCTGGCAATCGACGGAAACGTCGCGATGAACACCCGCCCAATCGCAGCAAACGCGGCCGACTTGGTCGCCACCGACATGAAGGTGGTGACAAGGGTGGGCGCGCCTTCATACACGTCCGGCGTCCACATGTGGAAGGGCGCTGCCGAGGCCTTGAAGGCCAATCCCACCGACAGGAATCCGATCCCCAGCAGAAGCAGGACGTTGCTCGATGCGCCCACCCCGCTGGCGGTTGTGAAGGCGGCAATCCCGCGGAGCGTCGTGCTCCCGGTCGCACCGTAAATCAGCGCCATGCCGTAGAGCAAGAAACCCGTGGCAAAGCCACCCAGCAGCAAATACTTCATGGCCGACTCCTGGGAGCGAACCGCGGTGCGGGCGAAGCCGCAGAGGACATAGAGCGAGATCGAGAGCAGCTCGATCCCGAGGAAAATCGTCATCAAGCTGGTGGCGGCCGCCAGCAACATCATGCCGGCGGTTGCGCCCAGCAGCAGGATGTAGTACTCGCCGTGGTCGAGGTCGAGGGCACGCAGGAAGCGTGGCGAGATGAGGACCGTGAGGATGCTGATCACGATCAACAGCACGTTGAAGAAGGCCGCGAGGCTGTCGGCGACGACGGTATCGCCAAAGGCAGCCCGGTTCTGGCCCCACAGCGGGATGGTGGCAACCAGGGCGCCAAGCAAGCCGACGACGCTGACGGCCGCCAGCCAGCGACGCCGTTCGGCGGGAACGATGAGGTCGAGAAAGAGGACGACGATGGCCGTCCCGGTCACGATCAACTCCGGCAGGATGGCGCCGTAGTCGATCCCAAGGCCGTTCAGGTTGATGGTCATCGCAGAAGTACCGGTAACGCTTTAAC
>VBEN01000070.1 GCA_005881175.1 Chloroflexota bacterium | reverse complement strand
TGCGGCTTTTGGCACGCCCTCCGATGTGGACACCGACGGCAACCGATCAGTGACGGTGCAACTGGATGAGGCCGGTGCGAGCCTCGTGCTGGTCATCGATGACGCCGATCACTTCGTGCGTGGCATTCAGGTCAGCACAGTCGGCGGCCGCAAGGCCAGCTATGGGCTGCAGGACTTCGGCGACTCCTCGATCGACATCCAGCTTCCCAGTTAACCTGAGGCTAGGCGGCCGCCTCGGGCACGCCTTCCTCGCGAGCCGGCTGCCGTCCGCGCAACGGCACGTCCTTGAGGAACACCGAGGCGATCAGCGCCAGGATCAAGACTGCGGCACCGATCAGGAAGATCTCATGAAGGGTGGCCGCCAGCCCGACGCGAATCGCATGCAGCACCTGGTCGAAGAGGGCCGCACCCTGCGGTCCGAAGCCGCTCGCCTGGGCCCGGCGCGCCGCGATCTGCGCCGGATCGAAGAGGGTCTGTGGACTGCCGCCGGCACTGGGGAGGAAGCGAGCGGCCTGAGCCGGAAGGTGAAGGCTGGCCACTTCGTCGCGGACGTGGACGGGCAGCTGTTGGCTGAGCACGGAGCCCAGCACCGCGGTGCCGAGCGTTCCGCCGATCTGGCGCCAGAACTGGATCTGGCTTGACGCCACACCGAGGAACTGCCGGGGCAGCGCGCTCTGCACCGCGGTGAGATAGAGGGGGAACGTCGTCCCCAGGCCGGCGCCCACGATCACGATGTCACGGACGACCTCGAGCTTGGGCGTGGAAACCGTGACCTGCGAGAGGAGCCACATGCCGACCAACATCACGGCGACCCCCGCCGTTCCCAGGAAGCGGTAGTAGCGGATACGGACCATGGCCTGTCCGACGAGCGTGCTCGCCACGATCAGTCCGAGCATCATCGGGGTCAGTAACTGACCGGAGTTCGTTGCGGTGACGCCAAGGACGCCCTGGTAGATGAGGGGGACGAAGACGATCGAGCCGAACATGGCGAAACCGGTGATGAAGCCGACGATCATCGAGACGCTGAAGGTCGAGTCCTTGAAGAGTCCGAAGGGCACGATTGGATGATCGGTGCGCAACTCCAGGACGAAGAAGACGATCAGGAGGAGGGCGGCGGCCGCCAGCAGGCCCATGACTTCGGGCGACGTCCAGGCGTGATCGCGGGTGATCGATAGCGCCACCATTAGCGGGACGAGGCCGGCGATCAGGGCAGCCGCACCCGGGAAGTCGATGTCACGGATGGACGCGGACGAGCGCACGAATGGCATCGTGGCGGCCACCATCAGCACCGCGATCAGGCCCACCGGCAGGTTGACGTAAAAGACCCAGCGCCAGCCCCAGGTGTCCGTGATGTAACCGCCCGCGGTCGGGCCGACGATGGAAGACAGGCCAAACACAGCGCCGAACAAACCGGCAAGTCGGGCGCGGCGCGCCGGGGGAAAGAGGTCGCCGATCACAGCGAAGACCGTGGCGAAGAGCATGCCGCCGAAGATCCCCTGGACGGTCCGGAAGGCAACCAGCTCGAGCATGCTCTGCGATTGGCCGCACAGGGCGGAGGCAACGACGAAGCCGATCATGCCGGCCAGCAGGAAGGGCTTGCGGCCGAACAGGTCTCCCAGCTTTCCGGCGATCGGCACCATGATGGTCGAGGCCACCAGGTAGGCGGTGATGACCCAGGAGTAATAGTTGAGTCCGTTCAGCTCGGACACGATCCGCGGCATGGCGGTACCGACGATCGTCTGATCCAGGGCGGCGAGCAGGAGCGCCAGCATGGTTCCGGCCACGACCCCGATCGTGCGCCAGCGGGTCAGTCCCTCGGTCAGGTGGCCACCCGCGTCCGTAAAGCTGCTCGGCTGCCGCCGCACGTCGTCGCTCATGCGCTCCTCCTCTCTGCTACCGGCGCGCCGGTCATGTTGCCGATCAGTCGAAGACAGGCGTGCCGCAACGCCTCCAGTTCCTCGGTGGAGAGACCAGCCGCAATCTTGAGCTGCCACTCCAGTCCCTGGGCCCGCATGCCCGCGATCCGCTTTCCGCCCGCCGGGGTCAGCTGGGCGTAGGTCAACCGGCGATCATCCGGATCGTCGATGCGTTGAACCAGGCCGTCCTCCTCCAGGTGATCGATCAGCCCGGTCACGTTGCGAGGCGACACATCGAGGTGGTCCGCCAGCTCGCCCAGCGGCAGCCTGTGGTTCGGTGCGGCCGCGAGCTGAAATAGCGCGTGCAGACGGCCCTCACTCAGACCATGCTTGTCCGCCCAGCGATCCATGAGCTGCCGCGTCAGACGGGCGGTGAGCCGCAATGCGGTCATGGCCTCAACGGTGCGCATCTCCCGTTCGGAGAGCGGCCGGCGGTTCGAGCGAATCGCCTCACGGAAGCGGCTGTCATACAGGAGGCCTGCGCGATCGGTTGCGAGGGTGCCGTGGAAGTGGCACTCGCCTTTCGTCTCCGAGACTTCCATAGTGAAGTGCTTCACTATCCACCATTACACGACTTTTTGTCAAATGTGAGTTAGGAGTTCTCGAGCACGCGAGCGAACGCCTGCAGGTAGCTCGGATCGCCCGACTGGTTGCGGAGCAGCCAGTACTCCGCACCCCAGAAGAGATAGGCGTAAAGCGGATCAGCTTTGAGTGACCAGCGAAGCGCCGCGTTGTAGTTACCGATCACCTGCTCCGGTGGGCAACTGTACGGGGCGTGCCGTTGCGGGCTCGGCGGAACCGTGGTCGTCTCCCATGGCTCCGCCTGGCCTTCCGAGATCATCAGCCGCTTGCCTCGCGTTCGGATGGATCCAAACACGCGCTCGCGCGTCCTGCGGGCCGAGCGGCCGTCGGCGCCGTCGAGGTAGAGCGTTCGATGGCCGAGACGGCGCAAGCCGGTGCGCGGATAGTAATCGATGCCGACGATGTCGGCCAGCGATGCAGCAACCGCGAGCGAGTCCCCCTGGTCGCGGGTGCGCCACCACTGCGAGAGCCGAACGACTGACGAGGTGGGCAGGAAGCCGTTCATCATCACCGGGCGGGACTGGTCGACAGCCCGCAGCGCGTGAAGCTCGCGCTCGACAAACGACCGACCCAGCCGCCAGGAATGCTCGACGCCCAGCGGGTCGACGGCTTCGTGCTCCAGCTGCCAGGCGACGATGGACTGCCGATCCCGATAGCGGGTCACGATGCGGCTGATGAATTGCTCAGCCCCCGACAGCAGCGCCGGGTGGCTTGCCGGTTGCACCAGGGATCCCTCCCGCAACGGCTGCACGAGCCAGTGTGATGGGACGAAGACCTCGGGATAGCCGAAGGTCTTGACCGCACCCACCGCCAGAATGATTTGCTTTCCGGCGCGCTCCGCGGCATCGATCTGCCAGTCCAGGTCTGCCGTTTCGAACCGCCCGGGCTCCGCCTCGATCCGGTTCCAGTACGCACCCAGGCGGATCAGCGTATAGGGGAGCGCCAGCAGCGACTCCAGGGCGGCACGCCCATCGAGACCGAGCGCCTCAGCCTGAAGCGGACGGAAGCTGATACCGAGGAGGGTTGAGCCGCGCGGTTCGACCGGATGCGTCCGCCAGACATCGGTCAGCGGTTGATTCGAGTGCTCGAGCCGCAGCTCCATCGGTTATTCCCCCTCCCCCTCAGGGGGAGGGTAGGGAGGGGGTGACGCATCCGCGAAGTATTCAAACCGCAGCATGCTGACCGGCAACCATGCGGGAATGATCCTGCCTAAGCCCTTGCCGATGCTGCCGCGCTGGCTCCGATATGCAGACCAGGCGCGGATCTTTGGCACGATGGCGGACCCGATGAACAGGCGGTGAGTTGGAGTCGCCCGTCGCGGCGTCGCCCGCGAGTCGTCGGCGACCTGTCCGACCAGGACCAGCAGCCTCAGCAGCCTGGCCGGCAACGCCACATACCAGAGGGGCATGGCCGGGAATTGCGTGCGGCACAGTGCGCTGAGCACCTGCGAACAGGCAACGTGATCCTCATGGCCATCGAACCCGGCGAGGTCGTAGGTAAGGATCAGGTCGGGGTCTAGCTCCGCGATCCGCCGCGACAGGACGGATGCGACGGCGCCAGTGTGCTGGCGCAGTTGTCCATCGTCAAACTCTTCCTGGATCAACCGTGCGACACCAAGGATGGCCGCCGCCCGCTCGGATTCGCGACGGCGGACCGCGGCGAGAGCCGGATCGATCACGCCTGCCGGATTGCCGCGTTCCCCTCCGGTGAGCAACAAGAGGGTCACGCTGGCGCCGGTCTCCGCAAACCTGGCAAGGCTGCCGCCACAATGGACGGTCTCGTCGTCGGCATGAGGAAAGACGGCGAGGACATTCTTGAAGCGCCTCGGGTCGCGCACGGGCACCGACCGATCCGTGATCAACAGGACCGCGGCCATCCAGAGCGCGAGGGCCGCGCCCGGAATGATCAGCAGTCGTTTCAGTCGCGACCGCCGGCTCGACGGCGCGCCAGCCAGGCGAGCGGAGCCAGGAAACCCCTCACCAGGAGCGGCGGCACATTCGGAATCGACACCTCGCGCTCGAACTCGAGCAGGACGCGGGCGAGGTCGGAGAGCCGCGGCAGCCGGGTGCCGAGGAAGTGGCCGGCCCGGGCCATCGTTTCGTTCGCCTCAAAGAACTCCTCAGTCCGAAGTGCCGGTCGTACCTCCACGCGCGCCTGCGAGACCTCCGTGCCGGCATTGCCGAACCAGTGCGGCTTGCCAACCGGCACCACGACCGTCTCGCCGGGTCCGGCCGCGATGATGCGGCGACCGAGGCGGAAACGCATCCGGCCGGCGAGAACGGTGAACTGTTCCTCCTGGATGGGATGGGCATGGCGCGCGGGGACGTGCGCACCGGGAGGCAGAAAGAGATCGAAGACGAACAGCTCGCCGCCGGTTTCCTCGGCTGTCTGACGAACCACGATACGCTCGCCGCTGATCGGGTTCTCGATCACGCGACGCTGCTGGCCGGCAATCACGGCGATCTCCGAATGGCGTGCCGCGCCGCCGGCGTGAACAGCAGAGCCACCGTCACCAGGAGCGCGACCAGGAGGCTGAAATGATAGATCAGGTCCCCGGTACGCGAAACCGTGCCAGACAGAACAATGCTGACACCCACGAGGACGCCGGCAATCGCGAAGATCGTCGCCGCAAGAGCAAGCCACCAGGCGCCCGCCCAACGGGTCAGCAGGCTGAGCGCGGCGACCCCGACCACGACCGCAATGATCGCCTCCGGGATCCTGGCGCCGGCAAACGGGTCGTCAAGCGTGACGACGCCGAGTGGAATCACCACTCCGAAATGGACGATCGATGCGATCGCCAGGGTCACGGCCTCGACCAGCATCAAGCCGGCGATAGCCTTCGAGATCGAGCCTCGCTGCCCGGTCATGTAACGCCGATCCTACCTTGGGGCCATGTAACTGTCGTCGTCCGCGCGCGGTATTTTCACCCTCAACCCCAGGTGGTATCTTCCAGACCTTCGTACCCCTACAGGCGTACGATGGCACGAAAGGAGGTAGGTCAATCATGGCGAAGTACGCGATTTTAGGCGGCTACACAGCGGAAGCCTGGGCGAAGATGGTCGAAAACCCGGGGAGCAGAGAGACGGCCGTGCGGAAAGTCGCTGAGTCGGTCGGAGCCAAGCTCGAGCAGTTCTTCTGGAGCTTTGGTGATGACGACTACCTGGCGATCGTCGATGCGCCGGACGATGTGACGGCCGCTGCGCTCTCGGTCGCGGTTGGCAGCTCGGGATCGTTGCGCAACCTGCGCACGATCAAGTTGATTACGCAGGAAGAGGGTCGCAAAGTCCTGGAGAAGGCGAAGGCCGCGAAGGCGGCGTACGTCCCGCCGGGAGCCCGCGAAGCTGCCGGCGTCCGATAGCACCCGCTTCTACGCGGTAGGGGCAGCCAGGCGCTGCCCCTGATTCCCGCCCTCGTGTATGCGGCTCCTGGCACACACTGACCGGAAAGCCATGGACACTGGGCGCTCGCCGAGTGGTCCATCAATCAGATGGCCCCTGGCGCTCTCTTTCATCGGAGCTCCGCTCGCGCTGGCCGGGAATTTCTTGGCGGCAGGCGTCGCCCTCCTGGGCGGGAGTTCGCATCCATGGGACGTTGCCGCTGCATGGGCTCCCTTTTGGGGCAGTCTTTCCGTATACCCGCTCCTGACTCTCCTCCTTGTATGGCGCAGCCGACAGGAGGGATTCAGCGTTGGCGAACTGCTCTCGTACCGACCCAGCAAACTTGGCATCGATGTCGGCTTGGGCGTGGCGATCAGCATCGGTACTGCAGTCTTCGCAGCGATTAGCGCCGTGATCATGTCCGAGATCTCTCCGGAGGTGGGCGAATCACTGCTCCGGCATGCCAACGATGCCCTCGCTATACCCATGCCCACCTGGTTCATTGCTTGGGCCGTGCTGGTTACTCCATTCGGTGCGGCCCTCGTCGAGGAACTGATCTACCGTGGTTACGCCCAACCACGATTAATAGCCGCCCGCCTCACGCCTGGCCTGGCCGTCTGGCTCCCGAGCCTCGGGTTCGGCTTACAACATGTTGCCTTTCCATTCATCGACTCGGGAGTCTCTACCTATCGTTGCCTCGAAATTTTTGCCATTGGCTTTGGACTCGGGTGGATCTACCTCAAGTTGGGTCGCCTCCTCCCTCTAGTCGTCGGGCACTACCTCTGGGATGCCGTGCCGGCCGCATTTGCGGTCGGCGTCTTAGTAAGTATTGGCCGCTAACCCGTAACGCATCAACGGCAGCCGGACGCGCTCAAACACTGCTGAACGATGCTGAAGACGATCCAGCCTACGAACAGGAAGGCGAGTCCATAGAAGATGTTGCCAATGAGACGAATAGTTGGCGGCTTCGGGGGGTGATCGATACCAAGCCGAGCGCTCGCGCCGACGCATGTACCAGACCGAATAACGGTCGGCAATTTTCTGATAATTCAGCCCAAATAGCAGGCCCGCACCTATTGTGGCGCCGAGAACGCCAAACAGTGCAACGAGTTTTACCGTCGCCAGCAGATTTGCCACACTCGTAAGCAGCTAGTGCGCTAGGTCATGGTCTGCATCTCTGCTCGCCAGGGTGGCTCTGCTCCTGAGCGCGTGCATGTCAGCGACGCGGCCAGGCACGAGAACTTCAGCAGCGAGTCGAGGTCCTTCTCCGACAAGCTCAACCTGGGATCGAGTGCGTCGCGATCATGAAGCCACGCAAGGGTAGCCGCGCCGAACGCATCGCCGGCGCCGATCGTGTCGACGACCTCGACAGGCACGGCCGGCACGCTCAACTGTGCGTTTCGTGTTGCGCCGTACGCGCCGGCCGCTCCAAGCGTGACCAGGACCAGGCGGACACCGCCGTCCAGGATTCGTTTGGCCGCCGCCCGATAGTCGATGTTCGGATAAAGCCAGGCCAGATCCTCTGCGCTGGCCTTGACGATGGTGCTCTCTGAGATGAGCGAGCGCAGGCGCGGCCGGTACTCCGGGTCAGTCGCCAACACCGGTCGGATGTTTGGATCAAGCATGACCAACCGACTCGCATTCTCGCGCCGGACCAGTTCGGCC
This sequence comes from Chloroflexota bacterium, assembly GCA_005881175.1. Lineage (GTDB taxonomy): Bacteria > Chloroflexota > Dormibacteria > CF-121 > CF-121 > CF-13. The sequence goes on along the minus strand of VBEN01000070.1, from coordinate 1,092 downwards.
AGCGACGACGCCATCGGCTGGACCATCAGGCCAAGCGTTCCGAGGTGAAGGGCGTCGACCTCGTGAGGCAGCTCATCGGGAATCATCTGGCGAGTCAGGTTCGGCGCAGACGTTCCCTCAATGACGAACTCGTATTCAGCCAGGCCATCCTCACCGATATTGGCCACGGCGGTTGTGGTCGGCTCGGGGCCAAAGCTCGCGAGCGCAAGGCTGGCTCCGTCAGCCGCGAGCCGATCGGCCAGCAAGCGCCCCAGCTCGTCCTCAGAAAAGTGGCCGAGAAAAGCCGTGGGAACTCCGAGCCGAGCGAGCGCCCGCGCGGTATTGAATGGGCCCCCGCCCGGCGCGGGGCGCCGGGTGCCGTCGGCACTCAGGACCATGTCAATCAGCGCTTCACCACAGACGAGAATCACGGCACGATCTGCCCGATTCTCGGGTGATGAGCCGTGACGGGATCACAGACACACTCTCTTAGCCCGATGGGCGCCCTTTGGGCCTTGGAGTCCTTTCCATCAGAAGATGCGCGGTGATGGCGGTGGCGTGACCGTGCCCGAACCCGTGCTGTTGCTTGAGCCACTCGACCAGATCCTTGTGGGAGGTCATCCCGGACGCCAGCATAAGCCCCTTCCATTGATTGATCGTTCGGCCGTATTTCGCCTCGATCGACGGAAAGTACTTCGCGGGGCCGTGTCCTGTGTCCGTCATTTCTCACGTCCTCCAATAACCGACTCATAGCGGACGAGCAGCACGCCAGTCTTAGTTGCCCGAGAGTCGGCGAGCTTGAGCTGCACCTGGTTGCCGTCTTCGGCGAAGAGCCGCTTGCCGCTGCCCAACACGATCGGGAAGATCATTTAGCTGGAGTTGATCGAGGAGACCTTCGCGGATCAGCGCACGCACCAATGTGGGGCTTCCGCTGACGCCGATGTTCCGCCCCTGTTGTTGCTTCAGCTTGGAGAGCTCGTCGGTGCCTTTGATGAGGACCGAGTTCTGCCACTCGGCCTTGGCCAGTGTTTTCGACACGACGACCTTGGGCATATTGTTCATCGCGTCGGCGATTCCACCTTTCTGGCCGGCGAACGACGCCGCGAACGTCTC
>VBEN01000069.1 GCA_005881175.1 Chloroflexota bacterium | reverse complement strand
GATCGAGAGTCAGGGCTTGCCCCTCCGTCCAAACTTTCTCGGCGTCCTGCGGGCTCAATCCTTCGCGCCCGGTGCGACCCTCCTGCTCGCTCAGGAGTTGCCCGATGCCGGTTCCGGTCGACCGCTGATGCACCCTGGCCGCGCTCGCCAGCCGCGTCGCCGTCCCCGGATCCCCGTCGGCTCGAATAACCTGCGAGAGATTGTCAAGCTGTAAGACCATGCCGGAAACGTCTCCGCCCTCCTTGAAGAGCTCGATGGCTTCAAGAAAGTCCTTGCGAGCGGCCTCGATGTCCCCCATCTTGAGCGACACGAGACCGTGGGTATGGAGGGCCCAGCCGAGGCCGAACCGATCGTCGACTGTTCGGAAGACGGCGTGGGATTCTTCGAGCGTTACTTTGGCCGTTGGGTACTCACGGTCGAAGTAGTAACCATTGCCGAGTCCCCAGAGCGTCCGCCCGACGCTCGATTGGTCACCGAGCTCTCGGAACAGCGGTAGGGCCTCGAGCAGCAACTGCCGGGGCCGCTCTGACTCACGCATGTTTACCACGTTGGGGAAAGCCGCGTTGTAGAGTGCGTTGGCCAGGGCCTGCTTGTCGCCGGTGGTGCGGGTCAATTCGAGACATTCGTCATAGAAGCGCTGCGCCGACTCCATGTCCGCCTGCCAGTAGGCGAGGCCGCCCGCCGCTTCTAGAGCCTGCAGCCGCTCCACCGGGTAATCCCGGCTTTTCGGCAGCGCCAGCGCCGCAGCCACTCGGGCGCGCCCCTCGTGGATGTGGCCGCGCATCTGCCAGAAGCGCCACAAACATGCCGACAGCAGCATGGCGTTTTTTGCATCACCCGTGGCCAGTGTCCAGTCAAGCGCCGCGCGTAAATTGTCATCCTCCATCTCCAGGCGGTCGAGCCACTCTTTGCGTCGGCTGCCGAACACATACGGTTGAGCCTGCTGCACCAGGGCGATGAACGCCTGCACGTGCCGGTCCTTGATGGCCGCCGCTTCGTCACTCCGCTCCAGCTGCTCCGCCATGAACTCGCGGATCGTCTGCAGCATCAAAAAGCGTGGCTCACTGAAATCGGGAAGCCGCCGGACCAGGCTCTGGTCAGCCAGCTGGTCGAGCATGTCGATCACATCGCCGCCGATGTCATCCGGCGGGCCGCAGACGGATTCGACCTGCTCCAGGCTGCCGCCCCGGGCAAAAACGGAGAAGCGGGCGAGCAGACGCCGGCCGGGCGCATCGATCATCTCGTAACTCCACTGGATCGCTCCGCGGAGAGTCTGCTGACGGCTCGGAAGGTCGCGAGCCCCGCTGCCGAGCGCGGTCAGCGATTTCTCCAACCGACTCAGGAGAGCCTGCGGCGAAAACAGTTTGATGCGCGCCGCCGCCAGTTCGATCGCCAGGGGCAGACCGTCAACCCGCTCGCAAATGCCGGCGATCGCCGGTGCGTTTTCATTGGTGGCTCTGAAATCCGGCTTGACGGCGACCGCCCGTTCGATGAAGAGCCTCACCGCCTCGAACTGTGAGAGAGCGGACAGACTGGGCAGCGCCTTGAGGTCGGGCACCGCCAGGGGCGGTACGGGAAACTCCTGCTCGCCGTAAACGCGTAAAACCGATCGGCTGCTGACCAGCACCCGGAGGGCCGGGCTGCCCTCCAAGAGCATCGTCGCGATGGGAGCCGCCGGGAGCAGTTGCTCGAAGTTATCGAGCACCAGCAGCGTCCGCTTGTCGTGCAGATGTTCAAGCAGCGCGTCGATCGGGCGGCGGCCGCCGGTCGAGGAGATCGCCAGTGCCTGCGCGATCGCCGAGGGCACCAGTTCCGGATCCTGGACGGCTGCCAGTGGTACGAAATAAACACCGTCCGGGAACTGATCCATGACATCGGCCGCGATTTGCAGGCTGAGCCGTGTCTTGCCCGTGCCGCCGGGGCCGGTGAGTGTCAGCAGCCGGGCTCGGCTCAGCAGCTCCCTACCCTCACGCACCTGGTCGTCGCGGCCGATGAAACTCGTCATCTGCGTGGGCAGGTTGTTCGGTGTGGCTTCCAGGGTGCGCAGTGCCGGAAATTCGCCCGGCAGCCCGTCGATGTTGAGCTGGTACAGCCGTTCCGGACGGGCGAGATCTTTGAGCCGATGCAGCCCGAGGTCCTTGAGCGTCAGGCTGGATGGAAGCACGTGATCGACGAGCGCGCGCGTCGTTTCCGAGATGAGTACCTGGCCGCCGTGTGCGGCGCTGGCGACCCGGGCGGCGCGGTGGACATCGAGGCCGAGGTACTCGTTACCGACGAGTGTCGCCTCGCCGGTGTGCAGCCCGATGCGCACCTGAACGCGCCCTCCCTCGGGCCAGGCATGAGATTGCAAAGCCTGCTGCGCCGCCGCCGCGCCGCTGCAGGCATCCAGCGCGCTGCCGAACACGATGAAGAATGAGTCGCCCTCGGTGCGCAGCTCGTTGCCGCCATGCTCGGCCAGTGCCTGGCGAAGCACCGTGTGGTGGGCAAGCAACACGTCGGGGTAGCTTTCGCCGAGCTTCTGGATCAGTCTCGTCGAGCCTTCGATATCGCTGAAAAAGAAGGTGACGGTGCCGGTGGGCAGGCTCATGCCGGGGACGGTGATGCGCTCAGCACTGGATCCAGTATCTCGCCGAGCTGACGTTGATAGTCGGTCCCAGCGAAGTCGAGAAGCGGATGCGGTGGTAATAGACGTTCACTGACGACGCCGTTATTGCGCAGGTATACGGCGGGATACGGGTCGCCCTGGCCATTCGACTCCAGTGCGACGGCCACGGCGTCCGGCCCACCCGCGTCGATGAAGTAGGAGAGGGGCAGGATTCCCTCGTCGCTGATGCCCCGATCCCGGTCCAGGTGCACCACCCGCGCCAGATAGGAGCGCTGGTGCCAGAGCTCGGGGCCGTGGCTCAGCTCGTTCAGCAGGAAACGCACCGTCTCAGCGGGCTGCAGTTGCGGCCGCGGAATGCGCACACCGAACCGAGTCTCGGCCATGTGGCGGGCGAGGACGCGGGCGTTGTAGCGATAACCCTGGACGGCACCGGAGTTGCTCGGAATACCGTGCTTCTTCAGTCCGGGCGAGCCCTGGTTGAGAGTGCCCGCAAAAAAGATGCCGGGAACTGTCGCGCTTTCCCAGAACGGGGTTTGGGCGGGAAGCTGGCTCTGGCCGAAGGTGGCAACCCCGAGCGCGGGCAGGTCGCGCAGCGGACTGACGAACCCGGTCGCGGCGATCACATCGTCGGCCGCCATGGACAGCTCTCGACTGTCCGTCGCGTTGCGGGTCCGCACAACGAATCCGGCACCCTCCCGGTGGACCTCCTCGATGGTCGTGTCCAGGATGATCACCCCGCCCGCCAGGGCGGCATCCTCGTAGGGCTGGACATAACGCGCCCGCACCCCGACCAGCGTTCGGGTGTTCACTGACAGCTTCGTCGCGCCGGGCGAGGCGAGCACCAGCTGGCGCGCCCAGGGCAACAGGCCGGTGGCGATCTCAAAACCTGAATTCTGTTTGCCCACGATGAAGACTCTGTGATCCTTGTAGCTCTCGACCGGACGGAAGTCGCCGTAGTGTGGCACCTGGTCGAGTCCGGGGATCGGCGGCCGGTAGGGATGCGCCACACCGACCGCGAAGACCACGACCGGCGCGCGATACTCGCCGTCCGATGTGGTGAGGATGAATTCCTGGCCCCCACCCTGCCCTCCCCCGCGAGCGGGGGAGGGAATTGCCTTTGTCGATTCCCAGCGACAGCCATAGCGAACCCGGATACCGGTTCGCTCGGCGAAGGTTTCCAGGCCCTTCTCCATTTCGGGCCGGGATGGGAAGTACGAGGTGCCGTCCATCAGGGGAGGCATGATCGCCCGGTGCGCGTCCTCGTCGGGAATCAAGCTGTTCCAGTCGTATCGTTCGTACGCCCGGGAGGTGCGCGGCAGGCCGGTGAACGGCTTCGTCCAGCTCAGCATTCGCTGGAATACCGGCCAGCGGCGGAACATGCCACCCGGCGCCGCGTCGTCCGAGAGCACGGCGTGATCGATGCCCAAACGGCTCAGGGAGTAGCTCAATTGCAGTCCGCCGGGGCCGCTGCCCACGAGCACGAGTCGATAACGACCGGGGGGAAAAGGCTTTTGCGCTAGCTCAGCCACTTGGTTGTGTTCTTGAGTTTCCGCGCCTCCCCCTGCAGCAGGCGATACATGACTTTTGGATGGGCGGTCAGGAATCCCTCGAGCTGACCGCCTGGCAAGACGAGGCAGCGAAGCGGCGTCGCGGCGACGATATCGGCGACGGGCACCTCGCCGAGCAGACACGAGATTTCCCCGAAATAATCGCCGGCCTTCAGCGTGCTGCGGTCGACACCGTTGACCCTGACCGCCGCGCTGCCCTCGAGAATGATGTAGAAGCCGGAGCCACTGACGCCCTGCCGGAGAATGCGCTCGCCTTCCCCGAAGAAGGTCTCGTCGAAGAGGTGCGCCACCTCCTCGAGTTGAGGACCGTTCAGGTCCGCGAAGAGCGAGAAGGCCGCGATAGTGTTGACGACGTCGTCTCGAACCGCCATCAGGCTGACTCCTTTGCGGAAGGCCGCGCGGTTCCGGGCCGAGTTGGCGCTTGTGCGGCGGATTGGCGATTGCGGATGCCGACGGCGTTCACGATCGCCCCAGCTAGCAGCAGCGCCGCGCCAACCAGCATGGCCAGGTGGAACGCGTCCGTCGAGGCGTTGCGCACGATCGTGGCCAGCGCCGGATCGCTGGCGGGGTTCAGCGGGCTGACCAGCTGGCGGAAGCTTGGCGACGTCACATCCAGTCCGGGCCGCTGCGCCGCCAGCCCGTTATAGAAGCTGATCGTGATGAAGATGAAGATCGCGGCTCCGGCCAGCTGCGGTCCGACCCGAGAGATCGCGTTGTTGATCGCCGACGCCAGACCAGACTTGTGCCCGGGGACCGACCGCATCAGTGCGGTCGTCAGCGGGGCGACCGTCATCATCAGACCGATGCCGAAGAGGATGCTGCCCGGCAGCAAATCGGTGACGTAGGAGAGCGGTGGCAGGAATGTGGCCGGGTTGCCCGGCTGGAAGTGCCACGCGGCACTGGTCGCCGGGATACGGGCGAACCACAGGACGCCGAGCGCCATGATGGCGGGACCGATCGCCATGAACCAGCGCGGCCCGTACTTGGCCGCGAAACTGCCGAAACGCGCCGAGAAAAAGATCAGGAACAGGGTGCCGGGGATCCCGGCCAGGCCGGCGCCGGCAGCTGTATAGCCGAGCGTTCCCTGCTGGAAGATCGCCAGGTAATAAAAGGTGACGTAGAGCGCCCCATAGATGAGGAGCGTGGAGATGTTGGTGACGGTGAAGTTGCGCGACTTGAAGAGGCCCAGCGGAATCAGCGGATGCGGCGCGCGCGCCATCCAGAACGGCAGCACCGCCGTGAAGACGATGCCAACGCCCAGGGCGATGAAGCCGACCGGGTCACGCCAGTCGCGCTGCTGGCCATAGATGACCCCAAAGGCAAGACCGCCGACCGCCAGCGCGACGATGATCGATCCGATCCAATCGAAGGCCCCGGTCGCCTCCTCGTCGCGGCTCTCGGGAACGTGCTGGTAGGTGGCCCAGAGCGCGATCAGGATGAGAGGCACGTTGATGAGGAAGGCGGCGCGCCAGGAGATGGAGTCCACCAGGAAGCCGCCCACCACCGGGCCAAGGATGGTCGTCGCCCCCGAGGCGCCTGCCCAGACGCCGAAGGCGCGCCCCTGGGCCTCGCCTTCGAAGTTGGCGGTGATCAGCGCCAGCGATCCGGGCACCAGCAAGGCGCCGGCGGCGCCCTGGAAGATCCGGAAGAGCACCAGCAATTCCATATTTGGGGCGAGCCCGCAGAGCACGGAGGTCGCGCCGAAGCCGATGAGGCCCCAAACGAACATCCGCTTGCGCCCATAGAAATCAGTGAGAGCGCCGGCGAGAATCAACAGGGCACTGAGGGTCAGGAGGTACGCGTTGTAGACGTAGGACTGGCCTTCCAGGACCCCGAACCAGAGTCGCGGCAGGTCCCGGCCGATGCGGGGAAGCGCGACGTTGACGACGGTCGAGTCCAGGAACACGATGCCGGACCCGAGCACTGCGGCAACAAGGATCCAGCGGCGCCGATCAGTCATCCGTCCCCTCCTGCTCCGTGTACGGTCTGCGCAGATTGTAGGGCGGGCGTGGCCGCAACGTCATGTCTTGAATAGCGCAGTAGCGTCAGCGCCAGCACGGGAAAGACCACGACTGAAACCAGTCCGGCTCCGATTAGCGCGGCACCGCTAGTCGGGCTGATCAAGCGGAGCTGAAGCCCGATTGCCGCAGCCGCCACGATGAAGGGGAGTGAGGTTGCCTGCAGCAGGGCGGCGGCCATGATCCGCCGGCCGCCGATCATGCCTCGGTAGAACAACGCCGGCAGCCCTCGAACGGCGAGCAGCGCGACCAGGAACAGCGGCAGCCGCAGCAAGCTGGATGAGCTGGCGAAGAGGGCGCGGAGGTCGAACTGCAATCCGCTGGTCACGAAGAACACCGGAATCAGGAAGCCGTAACCGATCGCCTCGAGCTTCAATGGAAAATTCGGATGGGTTCGGAACTGGTCCTGATCGATGAGGCGCAGGGTCGCTCCCGCCAGAAACGCCGCGAGGATCGTCTCCAGGCCGAGCTTCTCCGCCAGCGCGGTAAAGGCGATCAGCAGCACGACGGATGCGCGCACTCGGATCTCGGCCGTCGTGTCTTGCAATCGAACGAGGAGCGCCGACAGCCGCATGACCCGCTCTAGGCGCTTGACGCCAACCACGACGAGAGCGATCACCGTAACGAAGCCGACCAGCAGGATTAGCTTGGCGATTTGCGAGCTCGCCTCACGTGAGAAGAACAGGGAGAGGAGGATGACGGCGCCGAAATCCGCAACCGTCGCGGCGGCGATGACGAGCTGGCCGAATGGCGTCTCGGCCTCGCCGGCGTCCTTGAGCACTGGGACGACGAGGCCGAGCGAGGTGGCGAGCAAGATGATGCCGATCAGTAACGGGCTGCGCACGAGGCCAAGGGCGAAAGCGGCATAGCCGGCGACAAGCGCGAGGATGGCTGAGGCCGCGAGGCTGAGACCGGCAAGACGCAGAACCCGCCCACGCAATCGCTCCAGGTCGATCTCCATCCCGGCGAGGAAGAGAAGAAAAGCCAGCCCGAGGATCGAAAGGATCTGCACCGGCAGATCGACGCGCACCCATCCGAGCGCGGCCGGCCCGACCAGGATCCCGGCGATGATCTCGACAACGACGCTTGGGAGCCGCACGCGTGGAAAGAGACCGAGCAGAAACGGCGCGGCGAAGGCAATCAGCGCAACCACCAGCAGGTTGGCGAAAGACACCGCCGGCATCATCCGCAGAGGGACATCAGCGGCTCAGCGCCTCGGATTCGCGCGCGCCGAGGGGGATCTTCTCTAGCCGGACCTGGCCCCACCCCTCGCTGAGATGGGGATCAATCCGGAGTTTCCCATCGACGACGTCGAGACCGAGTGCCGTACGCAGCGCCAGCAGCGGCGCGCCGGCGGCCCACGCCTGAGGTCGGGAGGCGGTCGGGTACTCGACGGGTGCGCCGGTCTCTTCTCGCGGAAACCCCGCGAACACTTCCGGCAGGCGATACTCGAACGCCTCCGCCGCCTGGATCAGCATCAGCGCCAGGTGGGACGCTTGCTCGCGGTGCCCGTAGCGGCGCATCCCCTCGGCGATGAATGCCGTGTCGTGGGGCCAGATCGTGCCGTTGTGGTACTCGATCGGGTTGTAACCGGCGTCGCTGGCGGACATCGTCCTGATGCCCCAGCCAGTGAACATCTCGGGCGACATCAACCGCTTCACGAGGGAGTCGGCGCGATCGTTCGGGACGATGCCGGACCACAGCAGGTGGCCCACGTTCGAGCTCATCGCGTCGACCTGGCGCTTTTCGCCGTCGAGCGCGATCGCGTAATGGCCGCGGGCTTCGATCCAGTAGTCGCGGTTGAAGCGATCACGCAGGATCGCCGCCTCGCGATCCAGTCGATCGGCGAGGGCCGCGTCGTCCCAGATCTCACGCGCGAGCCGGGCAGTCCGGACGCGCGCGTCGTAGGCGTAGCCCTGGATCTCGCAGGTGGCGATCGGTCCCTTTGCCACCGTGCCGTCGGTAAAAAGGATGGAATTCCACGAGTCCTTCCAGCAGTGGTTGACCAGACCTTCCTTCGAGCGAGTCCGATACTCGAGGTAGCCGTCCCCGTCGAGGTCCC
>VBEN01000027.1 GCA_005881175.1 Chloroflexota bacterium | reverse complement strand
GCATTAACGTCGTCATCGAACGGGTCGCGTACCGGCCACTGCGGAGTGCTCCCCGACTCGCGATCCTGATCACGGCGGTCGGCGTGTCCTTCATCCTCGAGGGTGTCATGTATGTCTGGCAGGGCGCGAACAACGTCCATTTCCCCGATCTACTGCCCGATACCCGCATCCCGCTCTTCGGTGCGTCGCTCGGGGTCAAGGACATCGTCGTCATCGTCAGCGCTCTCCTCCTCGTCATCCTGCTCAACGTCTTCATCAACGGAACGAAACTTGGGAAGGCGATGCGAGCGACCGCCCAGGATCGCGAAGCGGCCCAGCTGATGGGCATCAACATCAACCGAACCATCGCCGCCACGTTTTTCATCGGCGCGGCGCTGGCGGCCGCTGGTGGCATCATCTTCGGGCTGTACTTCAACAACATCCGCTTCGACGAGGGGTTTATCGCCGGTCTCTTCGCCTTTACGGCGGCGGTCTTCGGTGGCATCGGCAACATCCAGGGCGCCGCCCTGGGCGGGCTTTTCATCGGGCTGGTCCAGGCGTTCTCCAACTCGTACTACCAGGCGGCGTTGACGGATGTCTGGATCTTCGCCATTTTGATCCTGGTACTCGTCTTCCGGCCCGCCGGACTGCTGGGCATGCAGGTGCCTGAGAAGTGAGCCGGCCGCTGCCGCGCAACGATCGGGCGATGCGCTGGGCGATGGGGACCTTTAAGGACCGCAATCGCACGATCTACACCCTGCTCGTCATCGGGGTGCTTCTGTGGCCCAGCATCGCCGACGTGACCACCGGCGGCTCGGGCAATCACCTGGTCAGCACCGCGGCCGACGCCGGCATCTACGTGCTGCTGGCGATTGGCCTCAACGTGGTGGTCGGCTTCGCCGGGCTGCTCGATCTGGGCTACGCGGCCTTCTTCGCCATCGGCGCCTACACCTACGGGTTGCTCGCCTCTGGCCAGCTCTCCGGCAGCCCGCTGCATCACGAATTCCACTTACCCTTCTGGGTGCTGATCCTGGTCGCCATGTTTGTCGCGGCGGCCTTCGGGGCGATCCTGGGCGCGCCGACCCTGCGCCTCCGGGGCGACTACCTGGCGATCGTCACGCTCGGATTCGGCGAGATCGTCCCTCGCGTCTTCCGCTTCCTGGGAGCCGGCTCGCCAATTGGCAACTGGACCGGGGGCGTGAACGGCATCTCGGCCATCGACTCACCTCATCTGCCGGCGTTCATCAGCGGGCCGTGGTTTGGGACCTCGATCCAGGTTGTCTCGCCCTTCGACTTCAGCGACTCAAACTGGGCGCCGATGGATTACTACTGGTTGATTATTCTCCTGGTCGCCATCTGTATCGTGCTGGTGACCAATCTCTACAATTCCCGGCTGGGCCGGGCCTGGATGGCGGTCCGAGAGGACGAGGTGGCCGCCGCCGCCAGCGGGATCAACACAGTCGCGATCAAGCTGCTGGCCTTCTCGATCGGTGCATCGTTCGCCGGATTTGCCGGCTGCTACTACGGGGCAAAGCTCTCTCTCGTCAGCTCCGAGAACTTCGAGTTCATCGTCTCGGTAAGCATTCTGATCATGGTGGTACTCGGTGGGATGGGCAACATTCCGGGCGTCATCGTGGGTGCGCTGACGATCTACATCGTGCAGTTCTTTGTCCTGACCAACCTGCCCGACTATGCGGTCGCTCTCAGCAACCTCGTCGGTCTTGGCTTCCTGAATCAGTCAAGCCCCGGCTGGGTCGGCCTGCACGACGAGGTCCAGCGCCTGAACTACATCGTTTTCGGTCTCATCCTGGTGGTGGTCATGCTTCTCCGACCACAGGGGCTCTTCCCCAGCCGCATCCGGGAGCAGGAGCTGGAGAAGGGGACGGCTGAAGAAGCCGTGTTCGACGTTCGCGAGGCGACCGATTGACCGAGGACGGGACGACTCCGGCAACCATTCTCGACGTTGACCATGTGACCAAGCGCTTCGGCGGTCTGACCGCGATCGATGACGTCAGCTTCAGCATTCGAACCGGTGAGATCTTTGCCCTGATCGGTCCCAACGGCGCCGGGAAGACGACCCTCTTCAATACCATCACCGGCCTCTACAAGCCGACGGCCGGCATGATCCGCTTTCGGCAGCGCGACATCACCGGGCTCAAGCCGTACAAAATTGCCGACCTGGGCATCGCTCGCACCTTTCAACAGATCCGACTGTTCTCCTACATGTCGGCCCTGGACAACGTGCGGATCGGGGAGCATCCACGCATGCATGCCAAGCTCTGGGATGCGCTGTTCAAGACCCGGTATGCCAGGCGCGAGGAGGCGCGGGTCACCGAGCGGGCGAACCAGCTGCTCGATTTCGTGGGTATCCGGCCGCAGGCCCACAACTATGCCCGCAACCTTCCCTACGGCTCTCAGCGGCGGCTGGAGATTGCGCGAGCCCTGGCCGGGGATCCGAAACTGCTCCTGCTGGACGAGCCGGCGGCGGGCGCCAACCCGCAGGAAAAACGCGAACTCATGGAGCTAGTGGAACGGATCCGCGCCCAGGGCATCACCGTGCTGCTGATCGAGCACGATATGAAGGTCGTCATGGGCATCTCGGAGCGGATCGTTGTCCTGGATTACGGCGAGAAGATCGCGGAAGGGAAGCCGCAGGAAGTCCGCACCGACCCGCGCGTCATCGAAGCCTACCTGGGCAAGAGCGCCTGAAGGGCTGAGCATGGCGCTGCTGGAACTTCAGGGTGTCGACACCTACTACGGCCGGGTGCAAGCGCTGCACCAGATCAGCATGACGATCGACGAGGGCGAGATCGTGACGCTGATCGGCAGCAACGGCGCCGGTAAGACCACCACGCTTCGCACCATCTCCGGGCTTACCCATCCGGCAAAGGGTCACGTCCGCCTTCGCGGTAAGGAGATATCCGGGCTGCCGCCCGACCGGATCGTGACGCTTGGAATCGACCACGCCCCCGAAGGCCGCCGGATTTTCCATCGCATGACGGTGCGAGACAACCTGTTCCTGGGCGCGTACTCCCGAAATGACGGCCCCGCGATTCGAGCCGATCAGGAGCGGGTGTTTCAGCTGTTTCCGCGCCTCCGGGAGCGGCGCCAGCAAATCGGCGGGACACTGTCTGGAGGCGAACAGCAGATGCTCGCCATCGGGCGGGCGATGATGTCGCGTCCCAAGCTCTTGCTGCTCGACGAGCCCTCGCTGGGTTTGGCCCCCATCCTCGTTGACACCATTTTCCAGGTTATTCGCGACATCAACAAGCAGGGCACCACGATCCTGTTGATCGAACAGAATGCCGCCAAGGCGCTGCAGGTGGCAAACCGCGGTTATGTCCTCGAGACGGGTCGGGTCGTCAAAGAGGGGACGGCCAAGGCCTTGCTCGAAAGTCCCGACGTTCAGCGGGCATACCTCGGTATCTAGAGCATCCGTCTGGCCGTTGCTGGCGGCGCTGACCATCGCGGCCTGCGCCGTCGGCCCGGTCGGCGGACAGCATGTCGTCGGCGTCGTCCAGCTTGGTGCCGAGCTGCCGTTGAGCGGTGACGACGCGCCGGACGGAATTCCGGTGAAGAACGCGGTCGAGCTCGCGGTCAAGAAGGCCGGGGTGGTTTGCGGGGCCGCATCGCACACCGATGCCTGCGTCACGCTCCAGCTGGTCGCCTATGACGACGTGATCAAGGGAATCCACGATCCGGCACAAGGCGCAAAGAATATCCGACTGCTGGCGGCGGACGATCGTGTCGTCGGCCTTGTCGGCCCGCTCTACGACAGCCTTGCCCGGAGTGAGCTGCCGGCGGCCAATGGCGCCGGGCTGGCCATGATCAGCCCGGCCAACACCGACGAATGCCTCACGCAGGAGCCGCCGGACGGTCACTGTCAGGGGCTGGCCGCCCGTCTACGGTCAGGTGGTGGGAACAATTATTTCCGAGTCGTGACGACGCAGCTCATGGAGGGACTCGCCGGCGCGGATCTCGCGTACCAGACGCTCGCCAGGCGGCGCGCCTTCGTTCTTACGGATCAGACCCCCGTCGGCTTGGCGAGCGCGACCCAGTTCGCCGACCGCTTCACTAAGGATGGCGGGACCGTGGTCAACACGGCCGATCTGGGAGGGTCGCAATCCTTCCCGTCGTCCAGCGTCGGTTCTGCCGTTCAGCGAGCCGGGAGGCTGAGAACCGACGTGATCTACTTCGCCGGATCGGATGTCCAGGTCGCTGCCGACGTCCGCGCGGAAATGGGTGCCCGGATGCCCAATGTTCCGCTGATCGGCACTGATCGGCTGGCAAACAGCCTGTTCGCCAAGCTCTCCGGGGCCTACGCCAGGGGCAGCTATTACACCGTCGTGGGCGCCTACCCGCCCCGCATCGGTCGGGCGTCCGCCTTTCTCGGCGAGTACCGCAATGCTTACGGGCAGGGTGCCAGCGGGCTCAGCCTGCAAGCCTTCGACGCGACCAACCTGCTGATTGACGCGATCGCCAGGGCGATCGATGCGTCGGGCGGAACCCGACCGAGCCGCAGCCAGGTGCTGGCTGAGGTTGGCCGGACGAAGGACTATCGGGGCCTGATGGGCACGATGAGCTTCGACGGGCGTGGTGATACGACCCTGAAATTAGTGACCGTCTTCCAGTGGTTGGCACCACTCGAGCCCGTGGGCCAGTTCGTCACGCAAATCACGGTTCGCTAAGGTGAGCGTCGAGCGCGAGCCGGCGCTGATAGTGACGATGAGCCTTGGCTCGATTCCCGCAGACAGCCATGTCGCACCATCGCCGGGTGTGGTTCCGGGTTCGGTCGATCCACAGCCATCGGCAGTCCCGCCCCGAACACTGCCCGATCCGGTGCAGGGCGTCAGAGAACAGCAGATCATTCGCTGACAGCGCGACGTGGCATATGACCTGCTCCATCAGCGGAGCGACGGCCGGCTCCCACCGGTAACGCCCATGACGAGCGACGACGCTGCTGTGCCGCACGGCGATCCGGATCCACGCTTCGAGTTCTCGAAGGTCCCCGTCCGCGGGCACGTCTCGTTCACTGAGGCGGACAAAGATGGCGAAGATCGCCTCCCGAAGCGAGCGCGCCGCGGCAAGGGTGTGCAGCGGCTGTCGTCGATGGACGGCTGCCTCACGGTTCAGACGCAGCTCCTGCGGTCGGGACAGCAATCCAACCTGCCGCCCCCATGAGGCGAAGTCGGCAGACGTTCGAAGCCGCTCGATTGGAGCTCCCGACCGCCGCCAGCTCACCGTGTTGGCGAAGTCAAGACACAGGGCGCCCCCTGTAACGTGAAATTGCCAGGTACTAACCATCTATTCCCAGCTAGCTGGTTACTGGCAAGTCTATACTCCACTCATAATGTGGCGTTCCGGACTGGCGTTGACCGTAACGTCGGTGGTATGCGCCGGTTGCGGAATTGGCGGTCTTAGCGCAAACCCGTCTGCCAGCGCGAATCCCTTGGGACCCATGGAAGCCCTGATTGCCGTCGGTCAGCGCCCGGGCGTCCCGGTTGCCGGAGAGGGCGCGGTCTGGGTCCCAAACACTGGCGACGGGACGGTGTCACGCATCGATCCGCGGAGCAATCGGGTGGTTGCGACGCTTCGAATCGGCAACCAGCTCGCGTTCTACCAGCGCGATTGCGAGGCAAAGGGGTCAGTCCACAGCTTTATGGGCACATCGTTCCATGTGCGCGACTGCGATCTGCCGAGCGCGCTGGCCGTGGGCGCGGGCGCACTCTGGATATTGAAGAACGACGAGCAGATGTTGCTAAGAGTGGATCCGAGGAACCAGCATGTTGTGGCCCGCGTTCCACTCGAGTTCGTCCCTTTTGACATGGCTGCCACCGACAATGCCGTCTGGATTACAGGGTACTGGGTCGACCAGCTCGTCCGCGTCGATCCCAAGACCAACCAGGTGGTCGCGAGACTTACGCTGCCGGACGGCGCCTCGGGGATTGCTGTGTCCGATCAGGCAGTCTGGGTAGCGAGCACCATCGCTGGGCAGGTATCGCGGATCGATCCGGCCACAAACCAGGTGGTGGCAACCGTGGCGCTCAGTTGCCCGGCTGCCTGCTATCAAGGAAGTCTTCCACTGGCGGTGGCGGCCGCTCCGGAGGCGATCTGGGTGCGAACGGTTGGCGATGGCCTGCTGGCTCGGATCGATCCCCAAACGAATCGCGTCGTTTCGAGCATCGACGTCACCTATTCACTTGGGCGGGCTGGGCTGGATCATCTCGCGGTGCTCGATGATACTGTGTGGGTCTGCGGGATCAGCCTTCAGCGAATTGATTCACGAACGAATCGTGTCAGTGGGACCGTTGACGTCGATGCGACCACTGTGACCTCCAGTTTCGGCTCTCTGTGGATCACCGACGTTTCCGGGCGGGTCCAGCGGATCACCCCGCCTCGCTAACTGGTTGGCCGGCCAGCTTATCCGATCGGCCGGCCGGTCACCAGCGCCAGCGCGATCAGATAGACGCAGATCACGGCGAAGAGCCCGTACTCGAACATAATCCGCCGCGTGAGCGAATCGTCGAGCGC
This sequence comes from Chloroflexota bacterium, assembly GCA_005881175.1. GTDB lineage: Bacteria > Chloroflexota > Dormibacteria > CF-121 > CF-121 > CF-13. The sequence continues at coordinate 16,038 of VBEN01000027.1, read as the reverse complement.
ATGCACCGTCAATCCCTGCCAGGCATACCAGGCAAAGGCAAGGATCACCGCAACGTACTGGCTTCCCTGGTTGAGGTAGGTCACCATGCCGAACGCGCCAAAGGTGACCGTGCCTGCCGTCAGAAAGGCGGACAGCAGGGCGAGCCCTTCTCGCTTGGTGGCGAAGCGAAAGCTGCGATAGCCGCTCAGCAGGGCCACGACGAAAATCGCGCTGAATTTGACGACGTTCGGCAGGTCCGCCGACTGCAGGATGAGAAAGAACAGCGCGAGCAGGACGCAAAACGTCGTCGCGTCCCGAAGAAACCGATGCAGCGGCCGCTCGCGGCCCATGCCGCGCGAGAGATCGACGTAACTGCTGGCGAAGATGAAGGCCCCCATGGTCAACATCGCCAGTGAGTGCACCCGGTAGTCTGGCGCCAGGATCGAGAAGGCGGCGGCCGCCACGATGACGAGCACAGGCGTGATGTAGTGGTCGAGGCTGAGCCACGCTGGCGTCCGGTTGCGAGCATGCAAAAAGGTAAGGCCGAGGGTAATGAGCAGGGCCAGGCCGGCGGTCGCCTGCCAGACCTGATCCGGCGTCAGCAGCTCGGACTTGAAGGTGAGGCCGATGGCGACGGCCCAGGCCGACAGCAGCCCCAGGTAACGGGTGCCAAGCTGGATGGGCCGCGGCACCGGCCGAGCCCGCGCGCGCATCCGTTGCTGCCCTGGCTGAAGGGTCGCGGAAGAACTCGCCAGGGCTTCCGACATGGCGGCTAGTCTAGCAGGGAAACGTCCGTTTGGGGCCTGGGGAAAGACGCCGTTTCAATTCGCGAAACTGTATTCAAAAACAAATGTTCGACATGCTCCGACCCTTTTGTGGAAACTGTGGAAAGCCGACGCTCAGGCGGTACTGGTTCCCTCCCGTCCGTATTTGTCTTCGAGCCTCACGACGTCATCGATCTCAGGCGAGGAGACCTCGAAGAATTCGCAGGCCTCGACCCCGATCATCCGATGCTTGCGCCCGGGGACGATCCGCTGCGCCATGCCAGGGGTCAGCCGGTGGGTCTGCAGGTTGCCGCGATCGTCCTCGAGCTGAAGGTCCATCGCCCCCTTTGTGACCAGCAGCGTCTCATCTTTTTGCCGGTGGTATTGCAGGCTGAGCATCTCGCCGGCGTTGATGTGGATGACCTTGCCGAGGTATTTCTCGGTGACCGCGAAGCGGTTCTCCCAGCCCCAGGGTTTTTTGACGGTGCCCCCACCCTGCCGTGCCCCGGAGGGGGAGGGAGATGGATCAGACAAGCTGGCGGAGCCCGAGCTTCTCTTCCAGGGCAGCGAGCAGCTGCTCGACCCGCTCCGTCGAGGACGCTTCGCTATAAACGCGAATCAGCGGTTCGGTGCCGCTGAATCGGACAAGGACCCAGCTGCCATCCTCCAGGTAGTACTTGAAGCCATCGTCGGTGCGGGAGCGTACAACGCGACCGCCGGCAATGTCGGTGGGCGGCTCCTTTTCCAGCCGGCCGTAGAGCTCGGTGCGACGGGCCGCGTACTCCTCCCGCTCGAGGTGAAGGTCGTGCCGTGCATAGAAGTGTGGACCGACCAGCTCTGTCAAGTGGTCCATGATCCGCGAAAGCGGCTGCCCGTACTTGATGATCATGTCGGCAAACGAGATCCCGGACAGAATGCCATCGCGCTCCGGAATATGGCCGCGGAAAGCGAAACCACCGCTCTCCTCACCTCCGAGGATGGCATTCGTCTCGGCCATCTTCGGCCCGATGTACTTGAAGCCCACTTTGAGCTCGTGCACCTTGACGCCGAAGCGCTCGCCCAGCTTGTCGACCATCGAGGTCGAGGTGAGTGAGCGCACGACGTCCCCCTTCTGTCCTCGCTTCTCGATCAGGTACATCATCAACAGGGCCATCACCTGGAGCTGGTTGATGAAGGTGCCCCGCTCGTCGATAATGCCGACCCGATCGGCATCGCCGTCGTTCGCGATGCACAGGTCGAAGCCGCCCGCCTTCATCCGCTCCATTGCCTCAGGCATGTACTGGGCGATGGGCTCGGGATGCATGCCGCCGAAGCCAGGGTTGCGCTCTCGATGAATCTCCTCGATCGTGGTCTTGCCACCGGAAAGCAGCGCCCTCACGTAGCCCTGGCTGGCCCCGTACATCGGCTCGTGCAGGATGCGCAGGCCGGCGGCTTTGATCGCATTGAGGTCGACCAGCCGATTCAGTTGGGCCGCATAGGCGGGTTGCGGATCGAAGATCTCGATCAAGCCTTCCCGCTGGGCGTCATCGAACCGGACCTGACGCACCCGCCCGCCACGCTGGACCCGCTGAATCTCTTCCTCCAACCGGTTGGTGACCTCGGGAGAAGCCGAGCCGGCGTACTCCGGTTTGTACTTCAAGCCACTGAAGTAGTACGGGTTGTGGCTGGCGGTGATGACCAGGCCCCCGCTGGCTGTCTTGTCGAGGATGGCGTAAGTGGAGACCTGGGTCGGCGCCGGGGCATTGATGACGAAGACCTTGACCCCATTGGCCGCCAGCACGCAAGCGACCTCCCGGGCAAACAGCTCTGAGGCAAACCGCGTGTCATAGCCGACGATGGCCGACGGGTTCGACCTGGTCTTGAGGTACTGGGCGATTCCCTGGGTCGCGACCCGAACCGACTCGTAGGTGAAGTCGTCGGCGATGATGCCACGCCAGCCGTCGGTCCCGAACTTGATCTCGACGCTCAACCTATGCGTCCTCCACGGTCCTGGCTAATCCTAGCGGGGAGGGAGACGACGATCGCTGGATTGCCGTTAGCTGGCTTTGGCGGAGGCGGCGCGCAGCACATCGGCCGGTCGCACCCCGAGCGCGCCGAGGTCCGATTCCAGCATCTCGCGGATCATCTCCTCGAACCCGATCTTCGGCCGCCATCCCAACCGGGACCTGGCCTTCGCCGGATCGCCGCGCAGGTCGGGCACTTCCGCCGGTCGGAAGTATGCCCGGTCGACCTCGACGTATTTTTCCCAGTCGAGGCCAGCGAATCCAAAGGCGAGCTCGGCCAGCTGCCGGATGCTTCGCTGCACGCCGGTCGCGATCACGTAGTCGTCGGGCGTCTCCTGCTGCAGCATCAGCCACATGGCCTCGACGTAGTCGCGGGCGTGCCCCCAATCCCGCCTGGCATCGAGGTTACCCAGCCGCAGTGTGGTCGCCCGTCCGGCGAGGATGGCAGCCACGCCGCGCGTCACCTTCCGGGTGACGAAGTTCTCCCCACGGCGCGGCGATTCGTGGTTGAACAGGATCCCACTGCAGGCAAAGAGGCCATGCGCCTCGCGGTAGTTGATCGTGATCCAGTGGGCGTACAGCTTCGCCACCGCGTATGGGCTGCGCGGATGGAACGGGCTGAGCTCGTTTTGCGGTGGCGGCGTCAGTCCGAACATCTCCGACGTCGAGGCCTGGTAGAAGCGGGTGGGCAGGCGGGTGGACCGAATCGCCTCCAGGAGCCGGGTCGTGCCCAGCCCATCCGTGTTCCCCGTGTACTCCGGCTGATCGAAGGAGATATGAACGTGGCTCTGGGCGGCCAGGTTGTAGATCTCGTCGGGCTGAGCGGTCATCACCAGACGGTTGAGCCCGCCAGAGTCGGTCATGTCCCCGTAATGGAGCACCAGGCGCGCGGCGTCCTCACCACCGGGCGATGCATGTTCGAGGTGATCGATCCGACTGCGGTTCATGGTCGACGAGCGGCGCACGACGCCGTGAACCTCGTAGCCCTTGGCCAACAGCAGTTCGGCCAGATATGAGCCGTCCTGCCCGGTGATGCCGGTGATCAGCGCGCGCTTGGTCACGGCCACAGTCTAATGACGCTCACAGGTATTCGGTCTTGCCCATTTGCTTGAGGCGATCGACGATCAACTTCACATCCTGCGACCGGGCTTTCGGACAGATGAGGATCGCATCGTCGGTCTCGATCACGACCATGTCCTCCAGCCCGACGGCGGCCACCAGCTTGTTCGGGGAATGGATCATACAGTTCTTCGAGTCGATCAGCACCGACTCGCCTTCGACGAAGTTGCCGGCCTCATCCTGTTCCAGGATGTCGTGCAGGTCGGCCCAGGAACCGAGGTCATGCCACTCGAAGGTGGCCCCCACGACCAGCAGGTTCGTGGTTCGCTCCAGCACGGCGTAGTCGATCGCTTGCGTTGGCAGGGCCTTGTAGGCAGCGTCCGCATCATCGGTGCGACCGGCCCGACGCGATTCCTTTACCCGCTCCAGGCCCTGATAAAGCGCCGGCGCGTGGGTGGCCATCTCGGCGAAAAGCACGTCGACCGGCCAGCTAAAGAGTCCCAGGTTCCAGAGATAGCCGCCGGAGCTGAGGTAGCGCTCCGCCGTCTTCAAGTCCGGCTTTTCGACGAACGCCTTGACCCGGTGAACGGCGCCGTCCTCATCAACCGGCGACCCCACCTGGATGTAGCCGAACGCGGTCGAGGCATAGGGGGGGCGCAGGCCGACCGTGACCAGGGCGCGCCGTTCTTCGGCCCAGCGCGCCTCGGTGTCGAGCGTTAAGAGGTAGGCGTCCTCATCCTCACCGAGATAATGATCGGCATGGACCGATAGCATGGTGGCCTGCGGATCGCGCTCCGCGATCGCCAGCGCCGCCAAGCCCAGCGCAGAAGCGGTCCCCCGCCGCGCCGGCTCGATGATGAAGCGCGCCTGCGTTAGTTGGGGTAATTGCACGCGGATGCTTTCTACCTGCGACTGCTCGGTGACCACGTAGACGTTCTCGGTCAGCCGGCGCACCCTCTCGAAGGTCGACTGGAGCAGCGACTGCCGGCCGTGCAGCGTGAGCAGGTGCTTGGGTGACTTTTCGCGCGAGCGGGGCCAGAGCCGGGTGCCGCTCCCACCCGCCAGGACGACGACATGCCGAGCCATCAGGGGACGCTGCGCTCGGAGTGGCGCCAGTAGTTCAGCGTGTCGCGCAGGGTGCGGTCCAGCGCAATCCGCGGCCGCCAGCCGGTCAGCCGCTGGAACCGCCGGGCATCGCAGATGTAGACATCGGCCTCGGCGCCATGCGTTCGGGCCGGGTCAACCTCGAGCGTGACCCTGACCCGCGTCATCGTCAACAGACGCGCGAGGACGTCGCGGAGCCGCGGTGCCGATCCCGAGCCGAGGTTGTACACCTCACCCGGCTTCCCCTTGGCCACCGCCAGTAGATAGGCGCGCGCGATGTCGCGGACATCCGTAAAGTCACGCCGGGCACCGAGGTTGCCCACCTTGAGCGTCGGCTCCTGCTTGCCCAGCTCGATACGGGCGATTTGCTGCGCGAAGCTGGCGATGGCGAACTGCGGCGCCTGGCGCGGCCCGGCGTGGTTGAAGGGTCGCACCCTTATGGCCGGCAGGCCATGGCTCAGGTGGTACTGCAGGGCCAGCAGGTCCTGGGCGACCTTGCTCACCCCATACGGCGTAAGCGGACGTAAGGGGGTGTCCTCGTCGAGCCGGCGAGTGCGGCCGGCCGGCCGTCCGTATTCATCCCCGGAGCCCACCACCAGCACCCTCGGCATCGGGTCGAGCCGCACCAGCGCTCCGAGAAGGTTGGCCTGCAGACCCACGTTGGTGGCGATGGTCCCACCCGGATCGTCCCAGGACGCCGCCGGGCTGCTCAGTGCCGCCAGGTGGAACACCCATCGCGGCCGCACCTCCAGCACGAGCGCCTCGACGGCGCCCTGGTCGAGCAGGTCGACGCGGTAGGTGACGACCTGCGACGATAGCTCGGCGCGTGGATCCGCCTGAGGACGCCGGATCGTCCCGTGGACCGAATACCGCCGCCGGATGAGAAGGTCGGAGAGATGGCTCCCGGCGAAGCCGTCGATGCCGGTAACCAGACAAATATGGCTTTTAGCCGTCCTGCGACTCCACCACCTGTAAGCGTTGCACGCCGGCTTCCGCCGCGAGCAGGTCCGCCTTGTCCGTACGCTCCCAGGGCAGGTCCAGATCTGAACGGCCGAAGTGCCCGTACGCGGCGGTTTGCTTGTAGATGGGCCGGCGCAGTTCCAGCTCCCGGATGATCTCCAGCGGGCTCAGGTCGAAGTGCTTATTGACCAGGTGCTCGATGGTCGTCACCGGGATGCGCTCGGTGCCGAAGGTCTCGACAAAGATGGAGACCGGCTTGCGGATCCCGATCGCGTAGGCCACCTGGATCTCGCAGTGGCTGGCGAGTCCGGCGGCAACGATGTTCTTGGCGACGTAGCGGGCCGCATACGCGCCCGACCGGTCGACCTTCGAGGGGTCCTTTCCGGAGAAACAGCCGCCGCCGTGCCGAGCGTAGCCGCCGTAACTGTCGACGATGATCTTGCGTCCCGTGACGCCGGCATCGGCCCGTGGTCCGCCCAGCACAAAGCGGCCGGTGGGATTGACGTGAATTACGGATCGCTGGTCGAGCATCTTGGCCGGCACCACCTGCTCCAGAACCAGCTCCTGGAGGTCATCGCGGATCCGGTCCAGGCTGACGTCTTCGGTGTGTTGCGCCGAAAGCACGACGGTATCGATGCGGCGCGGGCGGCCATCCACATACTCGATCGTGACCTGGGTTTTGCCATCCGGCCCAAGGTACGCAAGCGTCCGTTCTTTCCGCACCCGCGCCAGCTGGCGGGCGAGCTGGTGAGCGAGCTGGATCGGCATCGGCATCAGCTCCGGCGTCTCGTCGCAGGCAAAACCGAACATCATGCCCTGGTCGCCGGCGCCACCGGTATCGACGCCCTGCGCGATGTCGGGCGACTGCTTGTCGATCGATACGATGACGCCGCAGGTATCCGCGTCGAAGCCAAAGCCCGGCCGGTCGTAGCCGGCGTCCTCGATCGTCTGCCGGATGATGTCGCGCATCTCGACATAGGTATCGGTGGTGATCTCGCCGATGACAAACGCCAGGCCAGTGGTGACCGCCGTCTCACAGGCGACCCGCCCCAGCGGGTCCTTGGCCATGATCGCGTCGAGGATCGCGTCCGAGATCTGATCGGCGATCTTGTCCGGATGTCCTTCGGTGACGGACTCCGATGTGAACAGGTGGCTGCCGCGCTTCACCTGGTGCCTGACTCCCAACCGCTAAGATACTGGGCCTGCTCCGCCGTGAGGGAGTCGATGGCAATATGCATCGCGGCCAATTTTAGCCGAGCGATCTCGCGATCGATCTCGTCCGGAACGGGATACACCTTCGGCTCCAGCTCCCGCGCGTGCGATACGAGGTGCTCGGCGCTCAGCGCCTGGTTGGCAAAGCTCATATCCATGACCGCTGCCGGGTGCCCCTCGGCCGCTGCCAGGTTCACCAGGCGTCCCTCGCCGAGGACGAAGAGCTTCCGACCGTCGTGGAGACGGTATTCCTCGAGCGAGGGTCGGACGGTGCGAACGCTCTCCGCCATCCCATCGAGCGCACTCAGATTGATCTCGTCGTTGAAGTGTCCGGAGTTCGCCAGGATGGCGCCGCTCTTCATGGCCTTCAAGTGCAGTTCGTCGACCACGTTGATATCACCGGTGACGGTGACGAACAGGTCACCCTCCTTGGCCGCCGCCGCGATCGGCATGACGCGATAACCGTCCATCACGGCCTCCAGGGCTCGGACCGGGTCGACCTCGGTGACGATCACGTGAGCGCCCATCCCGTGCGCCCGCATGGCGAGGCCGCGGCCGCACCAGCCGTAGCCGCAAATGACAAACACCTTGCCGGCCAGCAAGACGTTCGTGGCCCGGATGATGCCGTCGAGCGTGCTCTGACCGGTGCCATAGCGGTTGTCGAAGAAGTGCTTGGTCATGGCCTCGTTGACCGCCACGATCGGGTAGCGCAGGACCTTATGCTCGGCCATGCTGCGCAGTCGGATTACTCCCGTCGTGGTCTCTTCGGTTCCACCGATCACCTGGGCGATAAGGTCCGTGCGATCCTTGTGGAGCGCGGCGACCAGGTCGGCGACGTCGTCCATGGTCATCGTCGGCCGGTGCTCGAGCGCGGAGGCGATGTGGCGGTAGTAGGTTTCGCTGTCCTCGCCCTTGATGGCAAAGACGCTGATGCCATGGTCCTGCACCAGCGACGCCGCCGCTGCATCGGTCGTCGACAGCGGATTGGAGGCGCAGAGCACCAGCTCGGCGCCGCCGGCCTTCAGCGTGATCGCGAGGTTCGCGGTTTCGGTCGTGACGTGCAGGCAGGCGGACAGGCGCTGGCCTTTGAGGGGCTGTTCGCGCTTGAAGCGCTCGCGGATCTGCTGCAGGACGGGCATCTCCTGCGCTGCCCACTCGATCATGCGCCGGCCGTCGTCGGCCAGCTTGAGATCCTTGACCTCATAACGCTGCGCGGGAATGGTGGCCATCCTATTTCGACCGCGTGCCATCAAGGGAAATCATGTCGACAAGGTTACTCAACCGCACTTCGATGTCGCTCATATCGGCCTCAACGATCCGGCGCACGCTGAAATCCTCGACCGCCAGCGAGCCGAGCACCGATCCGTACAGCATGCCCCGCCGGAGCACATCATCGCCGCCGTGTCCGGCTCGCGCCACGGCGCCCAGCAAGGCGCCGGCGAAGGCGTCCCCGGCCCCGGTCGGGTCGCGCACCGCCTCGAGCGGATGAGCCGGAGCGAGAAAGACCCGGTCTCTGGTGAAGAGCAGCGAGCCGTTTTCACCGCGTTTGATGATCACCACCCGCGGCCCGTACGAAAGAATGACGTGGGCGGCCGCTGGGAGGAACCGCTGGCCGGAGAACTGCACCGCCTCTTCATCGTTGACCATCACACAATCGACCCGTTTAAAGAGCCTCTCCAGGCCCGGACGGGCCGTGTCCAGCCAGAGCTTCATCGTGTCGCAGGCGATGAACTCGGCCTCCGGCACCTGCTCCAGGACCTCGAGCTGCAGCTCCGGCTGGATATTGGCCAGGAAGACGACTTTCGAGTCACGGTAGGCATCGGGCAGCACCGGATGGAAATCGGCGAAGACGTTGAGCTGGGTGTCCAGCGTCTCTCGATTCTCAAGCCGGACGCCGCTGTAGCGGGCCGTCCAGCGAAACGTTTTGCCGGGGCGCATCTGCAGGCCGGCGAGGTCGATCGATCGAGATTCCAGCAGGCGCCTGTGCTCCGCCGGGAAATCCTCGCCCACCACGGCGACCAGCCGCACGGGCGCGAACATCGAGGCCGAGAGGCAGAAGTAGCTGGCGGCGCCGCCAAGCACCTCGCTGGCCGATTCGGTGGGTGTATGGACCGCGTCGAGAGCGACCGAACCTACGACGAGGATCGGCCGAGCCTCATCCCCCATCTAGAACTTCAAATGAGAGACGACATTGTATTCGGACAGGTGGTCGGCCCCCTTCAGGAATTTCAGTTCGATGAGAAAGGAAATCCCGACAACCTTGCCGCCCAGCTGCTGAACTAGCCGGGCCGTGGTCCGAGCCGTGCCGCCCGTGGCCAGCAGGTCGTCGACGATCACGACCGACTGTCCGGGCTTGATCGCATCTTTGTGGATCTCGAGCACCGCCGAACCGTACTCGAGCGCGTAGGCCTCCGCGATTTTCTGACCGGGCAGCTTGCCTTCCTTGCGTACCGGGACGAATCCGGCATCGAGCAGGTAGGCCAGCGCGCCTCCGAAGATGAAACCGCGCGACTCCACCCCAACCACCAGCTCGACGGACTTCCCGCGGTAGGTCTGCGCCATGATGTCGACCGCCTGCCGAAAGGCGCCGGCATCCTGAAGCAGGGTGGTGATGTCCTTGAAGAGGATGCCCTCTTTGGGGAAATTCGGCACATCGCGGATCTTCTCCGCGAGCGCGCGAACTATGGCGCCATCTTCTGGCACGCGAGTAGTTTAGGGTTACGCTCCCTGGACAACTCGACGCGGGATGGCTTCCTCCGGTGCCTAGCGGGCCATGAGCCCGGAGCGCACAATCGACCATTCTTCGGCGTTGAGGGCCCTCAGCGCGAACAATGCCGCTACGTAGACCGCCGCGCCGACGATCACGACCACGACGAGCGGCCAGGAGCGGATCGGGTACAGGACGGCCCCCATCAGGGCGGCGCTTACGATCACCCGCCCGCTGCTTCCCATCACCCGCAGCGGACTAAGCTGCCGGCGCAGAAGCCACAGGCCACCGGCAAAGAGCGCGGCTTCGGTCAGCGTTGAGGCGGCCGCGGCGCCAAGGTAGCCATAGGCGGGGATGAGCAACAGGTTGAGCGTGATGTTGACGACCAGTGTGGCGAGCGAAAGCCGGGTGAAATCGACCTGGCGATTGATGGCGGTGAGCGTGTAGATGAACGCGTTGTTGACGAACAGCAGCGCGATGGACGGGGCGAGGATGCGCAGCGCAGGGATGGACTGATCGAAGCCGTGACCGAAGGTGAGCGTCACCAGCGAGTCGGCGGTCACGCCGATGCCAACGGCCAGCGGGAGGGCGATGATCGCCAGCATCTTGAACGACTTCTCGTAGGCGAACACCAGCCGCCGGCCTTCCGTCGCGGCCACCAGTGACAGTGCCGGGAAGACCGCGCCCATGGCCGATTGCGGAATCCAGGCGACGGCGTCGACGAATCGGTTGGCGGCCGCGTACCAGCCGACCATCTGGAATCCCTTCAAGACCTGGAGAAGGACGACATCGAGCTGGGCGTAGATCGTCGTGATCGTGAACCCCAGCGCGAGGGGCACCCCGGCCACCAGCAGGTGACGGACAAACGCGGGATCGAGGCGCGCCTCGATCCGCTCCTTCCAGCGCCAGCGGATGATCGCGATCGCGAACAGGCAGGTGAACAGGTAGCCGGCCGAGTAGACCCAGAGAAAGACATCCCAGGTGGCTCCGCGGCTGATCGCCACCAGGGTCAGCGCAAGGAGAAGGATCGCCTCGGCGATGATCGCCAAGGCCTCGTAGATCAGCCGGCCGCGAATGTAGAAGACCGCGCGCAGCAGACTCGAATAGCTGGTGGTGAGCAGCAGGACGAAGGCGGCGATGGTGTAGGGAAAGAGGACAGGGGTAAAGAGGCGGAGCGCACCAGCCAGGAGAACAAGCGCCGCCACCGACAGGACGAAGCGGGTCCCAACGAGATTTGAGAGGTAACGGCGGAACTCGCCGCGGTCGCGCGAGACGTCCCGGATGAAGACGGTCTGCAGGCCGAGGTCCGCGACCACACCAACCAGGGTCACGTAGACGACCATGGTGGCGAAACGGCCAAACCGCTCGTCACCGAGGTGACGGACGAGGAGCACGACGACGGCGAACACCGCGAGCTTGGCCACGGCGCGCGCTCCCACGACCAGCGCACTGTTGCGCAAGGTCTTAGAGGCCAGGCGCTCGCCCACGGCGCGGATTCTAGTTGAGTTCGGCCGCCCGTTCGTATAACGGGCGAACGGAACTTTCCGGCGCTCGCGACCGTCTAATAGAAAGGATGGGACGGCGCACCATACTGTCTGCCTTGCTCGCGGCGATCCTGTCCGCGTGCGGTGGGCCCACGGCGACGGTCGGGCCCTCCCCGGTAACCGTGTCGGGCCACGTGCAAATTCGAGCATGCGGAGGGGCCTATCGGGTCGACCAGTCCGGATGTCAGGTTCGGCCGTACGCAGCCGGAGCGCTCGAGTTCCAGCTATCCCCGCCAGCGGGCAAGGGATCAGACCGCCTGGCAGTCACGGACGCGACTGGCCGGTACTCCATCGTGCTTCCGCCTGGCACCTGGACGGTGACCGCCGTCGCCTCTAAGACGTCCCAACAGTTGCCACGGCCACCCGCGTTCCCGCAGGCCCAGGGCAGCCCCCGGCAGATCACCGTAATTCCCGGCAAGGCGATCACCGCGGACTTCGTCTACACCATCGAATTGCTGTAGCGCGCGTTCCTTAACATGCTGTGGATGCAGACCACGGGCAAACCACGCGTGTTCAGCGGCATCCAGCCGAGCGGTGGTCTTCACCTGGGCAACTACCTCGGTGCGATCCGCAACTGGGTCCGGGACCAGGACAAGTACGACAACATCTTTTGCATCGTCGACCTTCACGCGATAACGCTGCCGCAAGATCCCACCGCGCTGAGGGAGAACACGCTCGACCTTGCCGCCATCTACCTGGCCAGTGGCATCAAGCAAGACCAGGCGATGTTCATCCAGTCGCACGTGGCGGCGCACGCCGAACTTGCATGGATTTTTCAGTGCTTCACGCCGGTGGGGTGGCTGGAGCGCATGACCCAATTTCGGGACCGAACCTCACGGCAGGGCCGAGAACGGATCGGCGCCGGAATTCTGACCTATCCATCCTTGATGGCCGCCGACATCATGCTGTACGACACCAGGTACGTCCCCGTCGGGGAGGACCAGCGCCAACACATCGAGTACACCCGTGATCTCGGGCAACGAATCAACCAGCGTTTCGGCGAGATCCTCGTGATCCCGGAGGCGCTGATTCAAAAGGCCGGCGCAGAGATCAAGGGCCTCGATGACCCGGAGAAGAAGATGAGCAAGAGCCTGGCCGGCGATACCCCGGGCCACGCCATCTTCCTGCTCGATCCACCCGACGTGATCCGCAAGAAACTCGCGCGGGCGCAGACCGACGCCGAGCCGGCGGTCCGCTTCCCGGCCGGCGCCGGTGTTCGAAATCTGCTCGAGATCTACCGGACCATCACGGACAAGGACTGGCCGGCCGTCGAGCAGGAGTTCACCGGCAAGCCGTACAGTCTGCTCAAGAGCGCGGTCGCCGATGCCATCATCGAGGCGCTGGCGCCGATCCAGCAGGGCTACAGGGAAATTCGATCCGATGACGCGGCGCTGATGCGGCAGCTGCGTGGGGCGGCCGACCGGCTGATCCCGATCGCGAACAGCACCCTCCAACGCGTTCAGCACGCGGTCGGGCTACGCTAAACCGGCGGCTCAGCGGGCTGCTCCCAAACACCGCCGTTCTGGGTGGGGTCCTGGCGGCGGTGGTGGCGCTGGCGCGGGTGGTGCATAGCGTGGCAACCCGTGGATCGTCCGGGCTCTTCAACGATTTCTACGATTACTGGGCCGCTGGTGTCCTGCTCAACCGCGGCCAGGATCCCTATGACATCGCCGCCCTGCACGCGGTGCAGCGGGCAGCGGGCCTGCAGATAGAGACAGGAGCTGGCTATTCCTATCCACTCTTCTTCGCGCACCTGCTCCGGCCACTGGCGCTGATCGCGGCGCCGGAGGCCGCCTTCATCTTCATGGCGCTGAGCCTGATCACCCTGGCCTGCGCGATCGCGCTGCTGCTCGGCTCGATCCCACGCCTGAGCTGGCCCGTCGCCCTCGTGGGCGGCGCCGCCGCCGGGCTTTTCCCTCCAGTGATCGGCTCGCTCTACTTCGGCCAGGCAAACCTGCTGGTGCTGCTGCTCCTGACGGTCGCCTATGGGTGCATCGCTCCCGGGCCCATGCTCGGGTTCGCCAGCGCCATCAAGCTGTACCCGATCAGCGGCTTCCTGGCCGCCATCACCGAGCGCCCGCCGCGCTGGCGCCGGCTTGCGATCGGCCTCGCCGTGCTCGGGGTCCTGCTGCTCCTCCAGATTGGCGCCGGCGGCGCCAGCATTGCGGGCAGGGCGGGATATTTCCTCGGACCGGATACCTACTGGACCAACGAGTCGATCAATGGCTGGCTCAGCCGGCTCGGGATTGCGTCGACCTGGACCAAGCCGCCCTTGCCCGGGCTGCCGGTGGAGCCGCTCATGCTGGTCGCCGTGGCCATCCTCGCGGCACTCACGGTTGTCGTCCTGCTTTTGGCCGCCAAACGACCGTGGGAGGGCGCGTTGGCGCTCAGCCTCTGGCTCGGGGTGGTGGCGGCGCCCAAGAACTCGCTCTGGAATTTCACGCCGCTGCTGCTGTGCATCGCCTTCATCTGGACCGCGGTCCGCGGGCGCTGGTGGATCGTGGCAGTCGGCGTGGCCGGCTGGCTCCTGCTCGAGCTCCAGGCGCAGCTCGACAGCGCACGGGAGACGGTGTACCAGGCGAGTCCGGCACTGGCCTGGCTCTCCTCGACTGGCCTTTACGGCGCGCTGATCATCGGCGGCCTCACGGCCTACGTGCTGCTCCGCCCTGGATTAACCGATCGTGGGGCGTTGACCGGGTGACGGCCGTCCCGTCAGGCGGTCCCCTCCATCGTTGATTCCGCGACCTTCTCGGTCACTTTGTACTCGAGATACATGCCGAGCATCAACCGCGTCTGCGCCTCGAGCGCCGGCAGCACGCTGAACACCAGCCCGACGAGCGGGTAGAGGCCGAGTTGCGCATAGGCCCAGACCTGGTGAACGAATCCCCAGCTGCGCGGCATCCGCGGGTTGATCCGCCGCTCAACCAGGATCAACGCGGCGATATTCAGGAAGGCGATGTTGATGATAATGAAGGCGTAAAGGCCGAGTCGGTCAGCGGCGTTCGTCAGGTTCCAATCCTCCTGCAACAGGCGCGGGAGGGCGGCGCCAAACAGCAACAGCACCGGGAGCGTCGTCCAGGTCAGATGGTTGAAGATCATGTACCCGTAACGGCGGGCCCGCAACCATAACGAGATCTCGGCGTGGCGGAGCAGCCGAACCGTCACATACGGCACGTCACTTACGCCCCACGCCCAGCGCTTGATCTGGTTGTACTGATTGGCGTGCGTCTGCTCGCGAAGGACGCCGCGGTCGGAGGCCTCTGGAGCATCGCCGTAGATGGGCAGGAAGACCGGCACCACCTTCAAGCGGCCACTGGTCGCGAAGAAAGACTTCCAGTAGAAGCGAGAATCCTCAGGGATGACGTCGTCGTCCCAGTAACCGGCCTTGATGACCAGGTCCATCGACATCGAGTAGCTGCTGAAGGCGACCAGCCGGTCAGGCCTGGAGGAGAGGAACATCTGCCACTGCGTGCAGGCACTCGCCATGATGCGCACCGCGAACGGCACCCGCCAGAGGTTGTTATGGAACATCGGCACCGGCTGGAAGATGCACTCCAGCCGCTTCGGGTCGGTGACGTAGTGGTAGGTGACGTCCGCGAAGTACTGCGGATGGACCCGGAAGTCCGAGTCCAGGTCGGTCAGGATGATATTGCGGGGATCGAGGCCCATCCGATCCAACTCGCCTCGCAACACCGGCCCGCCATACGCCATGGCTGCGGATTTCCCGACGACGATCCCGGGAAGGAGCGGGTCCTTGATATGAAACAAGGCGCGAAGCCGTGGTCCGAACTCCTCCTGGAGCCGGCGGACGTTCTCCCAGCCGCGCCGGTCGCTCTCCCGCGTGATGATCGCCACCACCTTGTTCTCGCTCGGGTAGTCGGCATCGGCGATCGCTCGGACCGTCTCGTGCAGGATTTGATAGGGCTCGGTATAGGTGGGAATGAGGACGGCGTGGATGATGCGGCGAGGATCCGGTACGCCGGATGAGACGGTGAGCGCGAGGCAGCGCTGCCACCAATCCTCATTCATGGCGCGCTTCATCTTTCGATAGGTCCGCCGGATGCCGACGACCACCATGCCAGTCCGAAGGAACCAGTAGATGTCGACGGCGAGCATGGCCACCGCAATGTAGGGCGCGAAGATGAAGGATGCCACCACCGGGGCGATCAGAATCGTCCAGGTCAGCGCGCCGGGCGCCACTTCCAGGGCGCGCTGAACACGCCGCTGGCCCCTGCTGAGGGATGCCGTCTTTGCCACCTCGCTCTAGGCTAGAGTACCCCGGGCGCTGGCATCAGCCCCTATTTGGCGTTATACTGGGGGCCGGGTTAGACAGGTTCGATGATTCGGCCTGTCCGACGCTCCGCCGAAGGGGTGGCTAGCTGTCGGCCCACCTGTTGAGCCAGGTCCAATCTTATGCGCCACAAGGAGCGCCCTTGACCTTACGGTTGCCGCCTGTTGTCGCGGGGTCGCCGTTTGCCCACCGCGCCCCTGACATCACCGCGGTCCGGCTGAACGTTTGCGGCGCGCCGCAGAGCCAGGCCGAGACGTTACTTGATCACCTCGGCCAGGATGCCCTGATGGCCCTGTTGACGGAAGCCACCGAGGGTGATGGGTACGTGGACATCAAGCAAGCACCGGTGCGCTACACGCTGAACCTGCAGAAGCGAACGGACACCAGCATCGAGCGCTTCGGCCTGGTCGGCCA
>VBEN01000210.1 GCA_005881175.1 Chloroflexota bacterium | reverse complement strand
ACCGCGGCCGGGGTCAGGGCCTCGGTGCGCCCGTTCATCAGCGCCTCGGGCCCGGCTGACTCGCCCTCGTCCTTTCGGCGAGCTGGTGTCTGGTGACTCTCAGGATTCAACAGGAAGTCGGTATCGTGCGATTGCATGCTCATTCCTCCGTCCGCCACGAGCTCACGATGCTACGGAAGGGCGCAGAACGTCCTTCGTCACTGATCACACTCCAATCAGGAGCCGGGGTCAACGTTCGTCTGAGCAGGTCTCGGGGCACCGCGACTTGCCCAAACGGGCATTTGCCGAATCAGACCGGTTCGAAGACGCCCGGAAATGGTGGATCGGGTGCGATGAGGCGCCAGATCTGACCGGACGCCCTGCACCTATACCAGCGTTCAGCCAGGGTTTCAAGCCCGCTGTACGGCTTTGCAACGCGCCGCTCCTCTGCTAGGCCGGCTTTGATCTGGTCGTTGATTGAGCCTCGCACACGCTCATAGTCCGCAAAAGATTCGAAGCCATCGACAGCCTTCCAGCCGCAGTCGTTGGGCATCACGATACCTCCCATTCTTTAACGGCCTTCGGCAGGACGTACTGTGTTCCCCCTCCGAGCCAGCCTTGCTGGCGGGCGGCCACGCCCTCATAAACGACTTGCCCCGAGGGCACGCGAATGTGCACCACCTTCGTCGCGGCGTTCCCATATCCGGGGAGCAAGGCAGCGTCCATCGTAGCCTGTAAAGGGCCGGACGACGGAACGTCTGTCCAGAAGGCGCCAAGCCTCCGCACGGGATCGCTGTACACCCGATAAAGATCGCGAGGCTGGCCGAGTCTGCGCGACGTGTAAGCGGAGGAACGAAAGGAAGATTCGAAATGCCCTTCCAAGGGTCCCCGGTTCATGGGGCCGTGCCGGATGCAGCGGTCGCCGTTAGCGTCGATCCAAGCCATCTCCTTTTCAACAAGTCGGCGATTCTTGAACATGAACCACTTGTCGCCTGCCTTGGCGCGGGCTTTCGTTACTGCCTTGGATGCCGCATCAACCACACGTCCAGCGCCCGTCCAACCTCTCCTGACCCCTCGTACTAGCCGCCCACCGACCGATGCGAGCCTGGTACCGATTCGTTTGGCAAGTGCTCGGATCTTGCCGGCAACGGCGCCGGCGGCTCCCATCAGGCGTTGAAGCAAGAACTGCGAAATGAATTCGATGACGGCAACTGCTGCGGCGGCGAGCGCTCCGCCGAAGAGCGGGCCGGCATTGCCCAACCGAACACCCTTTAGGAAGGCGATGAAGGCATCGAAGGCCTGAAGAATGCGGCCGAGGCTGCCCCAGGCGGCCTGCAGTGCCTGGATGATCAGCATGACGGCAGCGGCCGCCGGGACGATCAGCGCAACCAGCTTTTCAATCAGGACCCAGATGACCATCTGCGGGATCATCGACTTGATCCCTTCCCAGGCGAAGGTTGCGACCTGGGCGACGGTAATGCCGCCCCGGCGTAAGAGGCTCCAGACGGCCGATCCGAGACCGAGGACCCCATCAACCTTTTCGGTGAACCAGCCCTGGACCGCGGCCTTGAGGTCAGGCCAGAGATGGTTACGGATGCCATCGCGCGCCGCGGCGGCGAGATTCGAAACCCAACGAACCGGGTCGGCGGCGATGTCCTTGACGAGCACGGCAAACGTCCCGAAAGCCGCAATCGCCCCGCGTGCAAAGTCGAGCGCGCCACGAACCACCACGCGGACGCTGTCGATCGCAGCCTGCATGCCACGACGCCAGAGCGTCACGGCCGCCGATAGCGCCGTGCCCAGGCCGGTCAGAGCACTCTGGACGGCTTGCTTGAGCGCGCCCGCCAGCTTGTTGACCGCGGCTTCGGCGGCGGCAACCCGCGCCAGGATAGCCGCACGGAATTGATTGCGGATCGCCGGAAATCCGATCAGGACGCGGTCGCCAATCGCGGTCAGCGCAACGCCCGCGGTCCGAATCGCGCCCGCGATGACTTTGCGCGCGCCTTCGAGAACCGCCATGGCCAACTGTTGAGCTCGCTGAATGACGCTTCGAACCAGCTGCCTGGCCTTGTCGACGACGAATTGAACGGCTTGCTTGGCTTTGTCGAACAGCGACTGCGCGGCTGACCCGATCGCGCCCAGCAACCCAGAATTTTGGTTCTCTGCGTTCTTTCGTTGGGCCGCCGCCTGTTGTTCGCCTTCGCGTCGCGCCTGGTCGGCCTCGCGCTGTCCTTGCTCGTAGTGGGCCGCCGCTTGCCGCTCGGCTGCCCCGCGCTCCTGCGCAACGGTCGCCAGCGTCTCGTTGGTTTTCGCGTTGGCCTCGCGTCCGGCACCGGCCACCAGTTCCTGCTGCGCGCTGGTCCACTGGTGACGTAGGCCGAGCACCTCGCGTTTGGCAGAGGCACGTTCTCCGGTCTGTTCTGCCGCGTTGGCCTCTTCGAGCTGCG
>VBEN01000068.1 GCA_005881175.1 Chloroflexota bacterium | reverse complement strand
TGAGCCGCCAGCCCCGCCAGCAGTGTCCAACCTTCCATGCAGGGCCCGTTCGGGTTGCCATACAGGGGCTTGAAGTGATCGAATACCCAGGCCCCGTCGAAGCCGGCATTCTCAGCGAATTGCACTCGTTCCATCAGTTCGGGCCACAGGAGTTGATGTTGCGCGACGTCTAGACCAATCCGCATTTCTCTGCCACAATACAGGGCGGTTGGCGTCGCGGCTTAACTGAACGTTCATTGGGTTTTCGCCAAAACATTCCGCGCCGCCACCAGATCGCTGAGGGGACGACCAGACGACGCAAGGAGGGAACATGAAGCTACGCCCCGCTTTCCGACGCGCGATTGCCCGTTTGATGACGCTCGCGCTACTGCCCGCAAGCGTTGCCGGAATCACCGCGGTCACCGCATCCGCAAGCAAACAGGCCGTTGCCGTCGGCGGGTGTGGGCTAACGGGCCAGGTCAAGCACGTGATCTATCTGGTCTTCGACAACACCCACTACATGCGAGACGCAGCGGGCGTTCAGTCGGATCTTGAGCAGATGCCGCACCTCCTCAACTTCCTCACCTCGAACGGGACGCTGATGACAAATGACCACACGATTCTGATCTCGCACACCGCCGGTGGCATCCTGTCCAGCCTGACCGGTCTCTACCCCGATCGCACAGGCATCAACGTGTCGAACAGCTACTTCTACTATCCGCCCTCGAAGATCCCAGCATTCAGTACCGCCTTCAAGTATTGGACGGATCTGGTGGACGACAACACTGGCGTGAATGACCCGCTGCCAAACATGGTCACCGACGGACAGCACAACACCCCCGCTCCATGGGTACCGTTTACCCGGACAGGGTGTGACTTCGGCGGGGTCTCGGCCGCCAACATCGAGCTGGAAAATATCGGAACCGGTCCGTTCGGTGACATGAGCGAGGCCTTTGGAACCGGGTCGCCCGAGTGGAATGAAGCGGCGGCCTCAAACGCGGCACCGTCGGGAACGCCCGCGCGCGCGAAAGCATTCACCGACTTTGTCGGGATCGCGATTCATTGCGGTCAAGGCGGCGGAATCTGCACCCAGAACGCGACCAATGTCGCGAATTCCCGCCCAGACAAGCTCCCCGATGAGCCCGGCGGCTACCTCGGCTACCAGGCCCTGTACGGCGCCAAGTACGTCAACCCGGCGGTCTGCGCCGCGAGCTCTGCCCAGTGCTCGACCGTCATGGGCCAGAAGGCCGTCAACAACACCGAGGGCCAGCCGGTCACGGATCCCTTCGGGCAGCCCGGATTCCCCGGGTTCGACGGCGCGTTCGCCAAGAACACGCTGGGCTACGTTGCGCAGATGCAGGAAGCCGGTGTGCCCGTGACCTATGCCTACATTTCGGACGCCCATGACAACCACACCTCGGCCTTCCCCGCGCCTTTCAATCCGAACTTCCCGCGCGCATCCGGGCCGGGCGAGGCCGACTACGTCGCGCAGCTCAAGGCCTACGACAATGCCTTTGCGGCGTTCTTCGCTCGGCTGGCGGCCGACGGGATCAACAAGAGCAACACGCTGTTCGTTGTAACCGCCGATGAGGGCGACCACTACGCCGGCGGCATCGGCATTCCGCAACCGGACGGGACCCTCGGCTATTCCCACACCAATTGCTCCTGGACCACGACGCCGGCCTGCCCGTCGAACCAGATCGGCGAGGTCAACTACAACATCAAGGCCAAGCTTCCGGCAGGCACTCCCACGTTTTCGGTTCACCGGGACTCGGCGCCCGCGTTCTGGGTCAATGGCCAGCCGGCTCGCACCGACGCCACGCTGCGCAAGATGGAGCGTGACGTGGGGGCACTGAACGCGATCGATCCCTACGTCAGCAGCAGTCCGACGCCGGTCTTCCTGCAGCTGGCGGACACAGTGGGCGAGAAAACGCTGCACATGGTCAACACGGACCCGAACCGAACCCCCAGCTTCACAGCATTCGGGAATCCCGACTACTTCGTCACGGACGCGGGCCCCAGTTGTGGGAGCAATCCGTGCATCGACTACCACTTTGCCTGGAGCCACGGCGACATCCAGCCGGAAATCGCCACGAATTGGCTGGGCATGGTGGGGCCGGGCGTGAAGAAGCTGGGCATCGACTCGACGTGGACCGACCACACAAACGTCCGGTCGACGATGCTGGTGCTGGCTGGCTTGAGGGACGACTACGTCAACGACGGCCGCGCGCTGATCGAGGCCATCGAGACGAAGGCGCTACCGCAGTCGCTGATCGCGCACCGTGCCACCCTCCGATCGAGAGTGCGATCGCCGACCTGACAACCGAGCGCGACAATCTTGCCGCGCAGATCAAAGTCGCGCTCAACGCGGCAGCCTTCGACAACCAGCCGATCAACGAGCAGCAAGCCAAGGCCTGGATCGCGCAGGCGAAGTCCTTGCTCGACCAGGCGAGCGCGCTGGCCGCGGGCTAAGCGAGCTCAACCGTACGTAGAGAGGCCGGCCATTTGCCGGCCTCTCCTTTTCTCGTTACCGGTCTGTGACGAATTCCCGGTCGGCCGGGCTTACGATGGCCTCGATGGCCACCGCACAGCCGTTAACAAGCGGTCCGTTCGTGAGCATTGGTCCGCGTCGCCGTCGGATGGCGTGGCTGCTCTGGATCGGGGTCTCGGTCGCCGGGTCTGTGGCTGGGGCGTTGGCAGCATGGCAGGCTCGCTCGCTCTACGAGGTTGGGCCTGCCTTTCGTCATTTGGACATGGGATACATCGCCACCGTGATCAACGCTCTCATCTTTTCAGGCGCCCAGTGGTTCGTCCTGCAGCGCTACAGGCTCGATGCTTACTGGTGGGTGCCCGCGACCGTTGCCGCCGATCTGTTGACGGCAATAATCGTGATTCCCACCATCCTTAATCTGTTTGTACCGCCGTCCGGAACGGTCATAACTCACGGGATGGCGATATTGAGCGGTGGCGCGGCCCTAGCCGCGGCCGGTCTGATCGTCGGCGTGGCGCAGGCACTAGTCCTGCGTGGGTCGGCCGGCAATATCGCCTGGGCCTGGGTTCCGGTCACCATTGTGGGTGGCGCCTTGGCAGGAGCTGTGACGTCGGCCCTGTCGGCCCAACTGTTTGGGCTCCCCTACTTCATGATCGTCAGCGCAGTCGCGGCCATGGGTGCCCTCCTGGCCGCCGCATGTCAAGCGCCGGTCTTCCTTCGTTTGATCCGCTGATTCGTGGCTCTAGTCCCGACAGGCACCTGTCGCGATCCCGCCCTATAGTTACCGGCGGACGTGAAGACGGTAAAGGGGCCCCGGACGATTTTTGCCTGCCAGGAGTGCGGAAACCAATCGTCCAAGTGGCTGGGACGCTGCCCCGAGTGCGGCAACTGGAACACCTACGTCGAGGAGCAGGTCCGCGCCGAGTCGGCCACAAGACCATCCGCCGCCCGCCGGGTTGCCGTCTCCAGCGCCCAGCCAATGCCGCTGGCTCAGGTCCGCTTCGCCCAGAGCAACCGGCTCAGGCTGGCGATGCGCGAGCTCAACGACGTGCTTGGCGGCGGCATTGTGCCCGGCTCGCTCGTCCTGGTGGGTGGGGACCCGGGGATTGGCAAATCGACATTGCTGCTGCAGCTGGCCAGCGAGGTGGCGGGCACCTACGGTCCAGTTCTCTATGTCAGTGGTGAGGAATCGGTCCAGCAGCTCAAACTGCGGGCCCAGAGGCTAGGGGTCGAAGGGAACCGCTTGATGGTGCTCGCAGAGAATGACCTCGAGGCCATCATTGGGCAGCTGGAGACCTCGCGGCCGATGATGGCGGTGATCGATTCCATTCAGACCGTGTTCATGAGCGGCGTCACCTCGGCGCCCGGAAGCGTCAGCCAGGTCCGCGAGTGCGCGGCTCAGCTGATGCTTCTGGCCAAGAGCAGCCAGATTCCGATCTTCCTCGTCGGGCATGTGAACAAAGAAGGCGCGATCGCCGGCCCGCGAGTCCTCGAACACATCGTTGACACAGTGCTGTACCTCGAGGGTGAGCGGCACCACAGTTTCCGCATCCTGCGCAGCCAGAAGAATCGGTTTGGCTCGACCGACGAGATCGGCGTCTTCGAGATGCGTGACAGTGGCATGCAGGAGGTCACCGACCCGAGCCGGGCGTTCCTGCAGGATCGTTCGCTCAGCGAGATGGGCAATGTCGTCCACGTCGCGCTCGAGGGGAGCCGGCCGCTGCTCGTGGAGCTGCAGAGCCTGACCACGCCGAGTCGGTTCGGGGCGCCGCGCCGGTCCGTCAACGGCATCGACCTTAATCGGCTCCACATGTTGGTGGCCGTGTTAGAGCGCCGAGCGCGGCTCGATCTCGGCCAGGACGACGTGTTCGTCAACGTTGCGGGCGGCGTACGGCTGGGGGAGCCCGCCTCGGACCTCGCGGTGGCGCTGGCGATTGCCTCGAACAAGCGAAACCGGGCTGCTGGCGCGGACATGGTGGCGATCGGCGAGCTGGGTCTGAGCGGTGAGGTCCGGCGCGTGAGCCAGCTGGAGCGCCGCCTCCTCGAGGCGCACCGCCTCGGCTTCAAGCGCGCCATCATTCCGGCCGCCACCGAGCTGCGTGATCCCGAGCTCTCGGCGATGACGATCCAGCGCGCGGAAACGATCTCCAACGCAATAGAACTCTGCTTCGGCTAACCGCCCAGGCAGTCGAGCCTCCGATTCGCCGCCGGTGTCACCCGGACGGTAAAGGGCCGGCCGCAGGAGAGCGGCTGCGGGCCCGACCCGACGAATGTGGCAGGGCCCCCCGCGAAGCAATCGGCCTTGATCCGGGCGGCGACTTGCTCCTCCGTCCGATCAGCTACCCGGCTCAGGATCCGCTCGATGCAACGGGACTGGCGAAGCGAGAGCTGAGGGGGCGGCACGGCGGTCGCGCGGACGGATTGTGCCGAAGCGCCGGCATCTCGGTTCCCGAGGACCAGCGCCACCGCCAGGATCGCGGCAGCGAGCCAGCAGGTCACTTCGAGGACGCGGGCGGCTGACATTGGACGCAGCGGCCAAAACGTCCGTGGGCGCGCGGGTTTCATGCTTTAATTAGGGCACGATGGCGGTCTTGTTTGCGTGCCTGCGCGAGATTGCGCTGCCCATCCTGAAGAGAGGAGGTGATAGCGATGCGCGTGGAACGCGTTTTCCGGCTGCTGGGCCTGTTGCTTGGACTCATAGCGGGCGTCGAGTACGCCTCATTCATAATCCAGGAAGCCAAAATCGACGGCTACACGCTGAGAGCGGTGGTGCTGATGCTAACGGCATTGGCGGGCGCGCTCTTCGGCTTCTTCGGGCTGCCGTACGTCACGACCAAGCCCTTCTTCTGGCTCGAAAATAAGCTGAATGTCACGCCGCTGCCAGATCTGGTGGCGGCGACCGTGGGACTCCTGGTCGGGCTGCTCCTGGCGGCGCTCGTTGGCCTGTTTTTGGCCAAGCTCCCCTGGTACCTCGGCTTCGTCATCTCGCTGATCGTGGCCCTCGTCTTCGCCTACTGGGGGGTGACGCTCGGGCTCAACCGGCGACACGAGATGATGGCTCTTGTCATCGGGCCGGCCCGCGCCGGGGTCGGCTTGATCGAAGGTCGAACGCAGGACACCGGTGTGTTGCTCGACACCAGCGTCATCATCGACGGCCGCATCATGGACATCGCCCAAACTGGATTTCTCCGCGAAAAGATTCTGGTCCCTCATTTCGTACTCGCCGAGTTGCAGTACATCGCGGACTCGAGTGATGCCTTACGCCGCAACCGTGGACGTCGCGGTCTCGAGGTCCTCAACCTGCTCCAGAAGGAGCCGCTGGTCGACATCGAATTCATCGACGAGGACGTGCCCGATGTTACGGAGGTCGATATGAAGCTCATCAAGCTGGCAAAGACCCGCGGTGCCGCCATCATGACGAATGATTACAACCTCAACCGGGTGGCGCAGCTGGAAGGGGTTCGCATCCTCAATCTCAACAACCTTGCCAATGCGCTCAAGCCGGTCGTCATCCCGGGTGAGGAGATGAATATCCAGGTGATCAAGGAAGGGAAAGAGCAGAACCAGGGCGTGGCCTACCTGGACGACGGCACCATGATCGTGGTGGAGAACGGCCGGCGCTACATGAACCAGACCATCGGGGTAATCGTCACGTCCGTGCTGCAGACAGCGGCCGGGCGCATGATCTTCGCCACGCCGGCCAGCGAGTCCACCATGGGGCGGCCGAAACCACTGCGGAGGATCCAGGGCGGCGGCACCGGACGCTGACCTCGCCGTTCTCACGGTCCCACCCGGGCCAGGGATTGTCGAGCGGCTGCGCCAGGCACTCGCGGCTTCCGACGCGCAACGCTTCGTTATCTCTCCATCCCCTCTGGAATCTCCATCAGCCCTCATGGGGGAGGGTCAGGGTGGGGGGTACCCCATCAGCGTCGCCGCCGGTCCCATCACCGACACCTGCAAAGAGGTGGTCGACGGCCTCGTTCGCCGAACCGTGCCCCGAGAAACGCTGGTCGACGCGCGCGGGCCATGGATCCTCACCCGCGAGGGACTGGCCGATGCGCTGGCTCGGGTGGCGGCGCGCGAGCAAGGGATTACCGACATGCTTTCGTTGTGCGAAGCTGCGGCCGTCCGCGTACGCATCGTGCCGACCAAATGAGCGCGGCCGCGATCGTCGTGGCCGCCGGCCAGGGCACCCGCATGCGGGGGCAGAAAAACAAGGTCTTCCTGGAAGTGGGTGGTCGGTCGATTCTCGAGTATTCGCTGGCTCTGCTCGAGTCGAGCCGGCACATCGACGAGGTCGTGCTTGTCACTCGAGCTTCGGACCTTGACGCGTGCGAAAGCGTGAAGGGACGATTCCCCAAGCTCCGCGCGGTCGTCGCCGGTGGCGATGTGCGGCATCGTTCGGAGTTCGCCGGTCTCCAGGTGATCGCTGCCCGGATCGACGCGAAACGAATCGAAACCGTCCTAGTACATGACGCGGTGCGCCCGTTTGCGAGCCCCCGCCTGATCGAGCGGCTGCTGGCCCAAATTGATCGGACCATTGGCTGCGTTCCGGGCCAGCCTCTGACGGGGAGCGTCGCGCACGTGGCCGATGGCTGGATAGCCGGTTACCCCAAAAACCTCTGGGCGGTGCAGACTCCGCAGGTCTTCCAGGCGACCTGGCTGCTCGAGGCGCACAACAAGGCGGCCCGTCAGGGATTTATCGGCACGGATACTGCCTCCGTCGTCGAATGGGCAGGCGGAGACGTCGCCGTGATCGAAGGCGAGCCCGACAACATCAAGATCACAACGCCGGACCACCTAGTCCTGGCTGAGCGGATCGCCGCGAGTCTCGGCAGCTAATGGCATGGAGTAGCGCCAGCACCATCGCCAGCACACTCAGCAGTGGTCCCAACGTAGACAATCCGAGCGACTGGAGAGCAAGGCCGACAGTGGCCGGCACGCCACCCCCGCCGATCGTGCCGGCCGCCAAGCCGTAGCCGACGGCGTGGGCGGTCATCCCGGCGCCAACCCGGCTCGGGGTGAGTGACAGTAGCAGCGGGAAGATCACGCTGAGCGCGACGCCCAGCATGGGGAGCGCGATCAGGGCCGAGACCAGCGGCGGCGCGAGCCAGAATGCGAGCGTCGCGAGGACCGAGATGCCGATGCCGGCGTCTAACAATCGGACTGGTTGAACGTGACTGCCCACCAGGCCGAGTGCCACGCGGCCGGCGGCCAGCCCGGCCCAGAACAGGGTGACACCCCAGCCGGCGAGGCCATTCGACACCGCCCGGCCGAGCGTGAGCTGGGTATAGGCCCAATCTCCGGCGGTCGCCTCGAGCCCTGCCGCGACCAGAAAGAGTCCAGCAAGGATCAGCATCGCCCGACGGTAGTTGGTCCGACCCGGCGCTTCGATCGGCGCCGGTGCCGTGGGGCCAACCGCTGCCGCTATCCAATCCCGCCGCCTCGCACTAACGAGCAGGCCGATGACGAGGAACGCGGCGCCCATTGCCGCGAACCCTGCCCGCCACGAACCCGTGACAGCCAGCGACAGCACCACGACCGGCGGACCCAGGGCGGCGCCGGCCGCCCAGGCCGCATGCAACCAGCCCATGTATCTGACGCCGCGGTTCAGCGTGATGTGCGCGTTCACGCTGGCGTCGATCAGGCCGGAGCCGGCGCCGGCCAGGACGCTCACCATGGGAACCAGCCACCATTGCGGCGCGAGGGCGATGCTAAGCCACGCCGCGGTGCTGAGGGCGCAGCCTCCCAGGAGCAGATCTGAGGTGCCGAGCCGGCCGGTGAGCGGTCCGCTGCCGGCGCTGGCCAGAAAGTACGCGAGTGTGAAGGCCGCCAGCATGAGGCCGAGGCCCGCCAGCGGCGCCCCGAAGGAGGCGCGCATGTAGGGCCAGGCGACGCCGAGCGCACCGGCCGGGAGTCCCAGCCCTGGACGCTTTCGCCGACGAGCTTGTTCCCCTGCTCACAC
Source organism: Chloroflexota bacterium (assembly GCA_005881175.1). GTDB lineage: Bacteria > Chloroflexota > Dormibacteria > CF-121 > CF-121 > CF-13. The sequence goes on along the minus strand of VBEN01000068.1, from coordinate 17,934 downwards.
AACTGGTCGTAATCGACTCAGTCAATCCCTCCCTGGTCCCTGGTGGTGCGGGTGAGGCCGAGTTGGCGCGGTTCGTCGCGAACTGGTTCAAGAGACACGGGATTGAGGCGACCCTTGAAGACGTGGCAACCGGACGGCCCAATGTCATTGCTGTCGCCGGCGGACACAGGCCTGGCCGCACGATCATTCTGAATGCACACCTGGACACGGTCGGCGTAGCCGCTATGAACCAGCCCTTCTCGGCCGTTATCGACAGCGGCCGACTCTTTGGCCGGGGTGCCATGGACACGAAAGCTGGCCTTGCCGCATTCATGCTCGCGACTGCGGCAGCAGCCGAACGCCAACTTGAAGGCAAGGTGATCTTCGCCGGTGTCGTCGACGAGGAATTCGCGAGCCTTGGAACGGAATCAATCGCGGTCCGATTTCAGGCTGATGCCGCCATCGTCGCCGAGCCGACCGCCCTTGAGATCGTAACCTCTCATAAGGGATTCGTCTGGCTCGATATTGCGACCACCGGGGTTGCCGCCCATGGCTCGAGATTCGAAGAGGGAGTGGATGCGATCGCCAAGATGGGCAAGTTCCTTGGCGCGCTTGAGGCCCTGAGCAGCGAGTTGAAGGCCGGGCCGCAGCATCCCCTTCTCGGCCCGGCCTCCGTGCATGCCTCAGTTATTGAGGGCGGACAAGAGTTGTCCAGCTACCCAGCACTGTGCAAGCTGAGCCTGGAAAGAAGGACCTTGCCGGGAGAGACTCCTGAGATGGTTCGCGCCGAAATCCAGGCAGTGATTGATCGCCTAAGCGCAGCTGACCCGCACTTTCACGCCACGTGTCAACCGATCTTCAGCCGTGAGCCTCTCGAGGTCAGCGCGCAGTCGGATATCGTCAAGATTCTCGGGCAGCAACTTCTTGCACAGCTTGGCCGGGATCCGGTGATCAGCGGAATGAGCGGGTGGACTGATGCCGCGCTGCTTACCGGAGCCGGCATCCCCAGCGTCGTTTTCGGTCCGGCAGGCGAAGGCCTTCACGGGGCGCGAGAATGGGTCGACTTGGAGTCAGTCGCTCGGTGCAGCGCAATCGTTTTGGCCGCGATCACTCAGTTTTGTGCGAATACCGGTTCCTGAGTCTCTGCAGGCGGCCCTGAGTCCGCTAACTGTTTCCTCTTTTAGCTGTGATCGAGGCCGCTTCGCGTGAGTCGTCGGCTCCCGGTCTCCCTACCGGGATGAGGCCAAGCTGGATCCCTTGGGTCAGATCGTCGCGGCTCGACCAGTGTTCAATGATCTTTCCGTCGGCGATTCGGTAGATGTGGATCTGCTGGGCCTCGAACGTCTTGCCGGTCGGCTTGAAGCCGATGAACTCTCCCGTGTGTCGGCCACTCGAGATCACACGGACGACCACTTTGTCGTCGGAAACGATCTCATCCTGAATGTTGTAGTGGAGATCGCTGAACGCATCCCGCAGCCATCGAACCGTGACTTTCAAGCCCGCTGGCCCAGGCGGTGTCCGGGGGCCAGCCTCATGGTTGACAAAATCCGGATGAAAGATCTCGTCCACGACGGTGAGATTTCCTCCTGCGAAGACCTCGTTGAGCGCTCGCCTAACAAGACGCTTGTTCTGCTCAGACATGGCATCCTCCAAACTTCCTGTCCTGGCCGTGTTTTCTTCTCATACTAGCCGGGGCCGCCTCCTCGATTGACCGGGCGGCGCCCGTATACTTCAAGCCACCAAACGCCAGACAAAAGGGGTGAACCTTTGCAGGTACAGGCCATCATTCCGGCAGCCGGGGCCGGGCTTCACCAGGGAGAGTCCAGCGCAAAGGTCTTGATGCCGGTTGGAGGCCGGTCACTGATTCGGCGAACGCTCGAGGCGTTTGACCGCTGCGCCGAGATCACCGGCATCACCTTGCTGATCTCGCAGCGCAATTTGCTCGAGGTGACGCGCGAGTTGGAAAGTGATGGCTGGCAGAAGGCCATCGACATTCGGCTTGGCGGTGAACGACGCCAGGACTCGGTCCGCCTGGGACTGCAGAGCCTCTCAAAGGATCCGCCTGATTTCGTGGTCGTGCACGATGGCGCCCGGCCGCTGATTAGCGACGACCTGATCCATGCGGGCCTGGAGGCGGCTCGCCAGCATGGGGCGGCGACCGCGGCTATCCCGGTCCGCCACACCTACAAGCACGTGGACCGTTCCGGCTTCGTTCACGGCACCGTCGAACGCTCCGACCTGATGCAGGTCCAGACGCCACAGGTCTTCCGCTATGACTGGATTCTCGAGGCGCACGAAAAGGCGGTCCAGGACCGGATCGTCGTGGAGGATGATGCGGAACTGATCGAAAAACTCGGCAAGCCCGTCAAGGTCTTCTCGGGCTCCTATAGCAACCTCAAGGTCGCCACCCGCGAGGATGCGCTGATGGTGGAAGCCCTGCTTGCCGCCGACCCCTTGTGCGTGTAGGGACCGGCTTCGACCTTCATCGATTGGTCGTCGGTCGCCGGCTCGTGCTCGGTGGCGTCGAGTTCCCGTGGGACATGGGATTGCAAGGCCACAGCGATGCCGACGTCGTCTGCCACGCCCTGATTGACGCGCTCTGCGGCGCCGCCGGCATCGGTGACATCGGCACCCTGTTTCCCGATGAGGACCCGAAGTACAGGGACGCCCGAAGCCTGGATCTGCTCCGCGAGGTGACCGATCACTGCCGGCGCGCCAGGTGGGCGGTCGAGAACGTCGATGTGACGCTACTCGCCCAGGTACCGCGGCTGGCGCCGTACCGGGAGCAGATGCGGAACAACCTGGCGGATGCGCTCGGCGTCGATCCAGCTGCGGTGGGGCTGAAGGCGACGACCACCGACCATGTCGGCGCCATCGGCCGCGGTGAGGCGCTGGCGGCGCAGGCCGTGGTGCTCCTCAAGGAGATGGCGTGACATCGCTCCGCCTGCACAACACGATGTCCGGCCAGACTGAGACATTCACGCCGCTGGTTGCCGGCCAGGTGCGGATGTATACCTGCGGGCCGACGGTCCACGACTACGCCCACATTGGGAACTTCCGAAGTTTCCTCTTCGAGGATCTGCTGCGCCGTGTCCTCATCCAGAACGAATACCAGGTAACCCAGGTGATGAATCTGACCGACGTCGAGGACCGGATCATCAAGAAGGCAGCCGACAAAGAGATCACGATTGACGAATTCACCGAGCCGTACATCGAGGCGTTCTTCGAAGACCTCGACACCTTGCGAATCGAAAGGGCGGAGCATTATCCGCGCGCCACCCGGCACATCTTCGAGATGGTCTCGTTGATCGAGGTCTTGAATGAAAAGGGCCACACTTACGTCAGCGACGGCTCGACCTACTTTCGGATTGCGACCTTCCCTCGCTACGGACGGCTAGCGCACCTTGATGTCAGCGGCCTCAAGGCGGGGGCGCGAGTCGACGTCGATGACTATGGCAAAGACGATCCCCGTGACTTCGTCCTCTGGAAGGCACGCAAGCCGGGGGAGCAGTCATGGGATACGCCGCTCGGAGCGGGCCGCCCCGGTTGGCACATCGAGTGCTCCGCAATGAGCATGAAGTACCTGGGGGAGAGCTTCGACATCCACACCGGTGGGGTCGACAACATCTTTCCTCACCACGAGAACGAGATCGCCCAGAGCGAGGCCGCCACCGGCAAGACCTTCGCCCGCTACTGGCTGCACGCCCAGTTCCTGCAGGATGCAGTGGGCGCGAAGATGTCGAAGCGGCTCAAGAACTTTTCGACGCTACGCGAGGTCCTGGCGGAGGGCTATCAGCCGCGCGCCATTCGCTATGCGCTCATGACCGGCGCGCATTACCGGAGTCCACTGGCGTTTTCTCCCGAGCTGCTCAAGGCTGCCGATAGTGCGGTCAAGCGCCTCGACGAATTCGCCGTGCGCCTCGGCCCAATTCCCTCCCCCCCTGTGGGAGTGGGTCAGGGTGGGGGGGGCGACGTCCAGCAGCGGTGGGATGACGCTCTGTGCGACGACCTCAACCTCCCGGCCGCGGTCGGACATCTCTTCGAGTTCATCAAGACCTTCAACACGCGCCTGGAGTCGGGAAAGGCGACCGCTGACGAGCGCGCCGGGGCGATGGCGATGCTGCGGCACGCGAACCGGATCCTGGACGTGATCACGTTTCCGCAGGCGGTCGATGCTGAGGTCGAGCGGATGATCACCGAGCGCCAGGCGGCCCGCGACCGGCGGGACTTCGCCCGTGCCGATCAGATCCGCCAGCAGCTTTTGGCCATGGGCATCCAGCTGGACGATACGAAAGACGGCACTCGCTGGAAGCGGATCCGGTAGTCGAAGAACGCCATGCCTCGACCGCCCGACATCATCTATGGACGTAATCCGGTCCTGGAAGCCTTTCGTGCGGGGCGACCGGTGAAGCGGCTGCTCTTCGCCGAGGGCCTCCGGGAGGAACCGAGACTGAAGGAGCTGCGCCAGCTAGCGGCCGGGCGGCGAATCACGATCGAGCCGGCAGACCGGCGAAAGCTCGACGACATTGCCCACTCCGAGGCCCACCAGGGGGTTGTGGCCTACGTGGGGCCGCGCAAATACTGGGAGCTCGAGCCGATGGCGCGCGCGGCGCTGGCCGACCGGTCGGATGCCATCCTCCTGATGCTCGACAGCCTGCAGGATCCGCAGAACCTGGGGACCATCAGCCGGAGCGCCGAGGCGACGGGCGTCGGCGGCATCGTGACGTCCCATAACCGCTCGCCCGAGGTCACGCCGTCGGTGGTCAAAGCCTCCGCCGGCGCCGCCGAGCACCTGCGCTACGCGCGGGTCGCCAATCTGGCGCAGGCGAGCGATACGCTGAAGGACCTGGGCTTCTGGATCGTCGGACTGAGCGGCGACGCGCCCACCCTCTACACCGAGTTCGACTACCGCCGGCCCCTTGTGCTCGTCATTGGGGCCGAAGGCGAGGGCTTGCACGACCTGCTGCGAAAGAAATCGGACGCCCTGGTCCGCCTCCCCATGCTCGGCAAGGTGAGCTCGCTGAACGCGGCGGTCGCCGGATCGATCCTGCTCTACGAAGTCGTGCGTCAGCGCGCGCGATAATGCCTCCGCCGTTCAGCTCTGCTGACCGGAGGTGCGCGCCCGATGTTCGCTCAGGGCCGCCTCGTACTCCTCCAGCGACTGGAACTCTTCGGCCTCCAGGAGCACCTTCTTGGTTGCGCCTTCCCAATCCCGTGGGAGCGTCTTGAACACTGGCAGGCCGCGCCGGCGTCGGTACAGGGCGAACAGGACGATGGCCGCCACCACCCAGATAGGACCGACGATTCGGGCGTAATGATGCGTGAGCAGGACCATGACCAGGAAGAAGAGCACGCCCAGGAGCCCCAGCACGCCGAGCACCGGGAACCAGACCTGGTTGCCTTTGTAGGTCACCCGGATGTTGATGGGCATCTTGTACGGTCGCGGCGTAAAGGGATCCTTGAACCGCAAGACGAACAGCGAAATGAAGACCAGCAGGTAACCGGTCGTGGCGCCAAAGGCGTAGAGGTCGGCAAGGACGTCGATTGCGGCGCTCTTGCCAGGCTCGCCAGGGGTAAGGAAGGCGATGATCGTCTGCAACAGGGCAATCGAGCCAAAGACCATCACGGCGCGCGCCGGCGTACGGAAGCGCTTGTTCACCCTTGAAAACCAGGCGGGGAGGAGGTCGAACTGGCTCATGGAGTAGCTGAGGCGCGAGGAGCTGACCACCCCCGAGTTGGCCGAGATGTACACGATGAGGAAGCCGATGACGGCGGTCAGGGGCGCCGCAACGACGCCAATGATCGGGATGTGCTCGGCGATCAGCGCGACCGGGTCACCCTCGTGGCCACGGAAATCTGCGGGGCTGAGATTTGGAAGCCCGATGGCCAGAATGGAAAACGCCATGGCGAACAGGAGAACCGAGATCACCAGTCCGATCGATGTCCGGGGAATGATGGTCGCGGGGCGCCGCGTCTCCTGGGCCACCTGCGAAATCGTCTCCAGGCCGACGAAGGCAATGATGGCGAGCGAGGAGCCGAAGGCGAATTGGCTCAGAGTTGGCCGGTTGAACGCCAGCTGGTTGGCGAGGATCTCCGGCTTCCAAACGAGCACGAAGCCCGCCACCACGATCACGCTCTGCGCGAAGATGGCGACGGTTCCGATGATCTCGTTGAAATTCGTCGAAACCTTGATACCACGAACGTTGAGCCAGATCAGCAAAACAATGCCGGCCGCTGACTCGAGAAGCCACAGCCAGGCGAAGTGAATCGGGCCCAGTGCCGTGCCCAGCGTAATGGTGAAGTCGATCGCATGATGGCCGGACGTGACCCAGGGCAGAAAGTAGTTGAGGTAGCCAATCGCGACGACCGTGAAGAGCGAGATGTCGATGGTGTAGTCGAGGACCAGGGCGGCGCCCGCGATCAGCCCCCACAGGTCGCCGAGCCCTCGCAGGGTGAAATATTGGCCGCCGCCGGCTAAAGGGTAGGAGGAGGCCATCTCCGCGTAACAGAGCCCAACCAGGGCAAAAACGATCCCTGCCGCCAGGAAGGCGAGTGGCGCCAGGCCAAGGGCAGCCAGGGTGATGATGCCTAAAGCCGTGTAAATGTCGGCCCCGACCGCGGCGTAGCCCCACATGTAGGAGCCGTAGACCGAGACATCGCGGCGAAGCTCGCTGCCGGTGATCGCGTCCGCGTGGTGGGGACCCTCCGGCGGCGTTTGCATCGGCACCAAACTACCATGCCAACAAACGGAGGTGCCCCGGTCGTAGGCTGAGCCCGTGGAGCGGCTGATCGTGGACGGCTACAACATCATCTTTGCCTGGCCCGAGCTGTCGGCGGCAAAGGACGTCAAGCTAGAGGACGCCCGCGATCTCCTCATTGCGATCCTCGCCGACTACGCGGCCATGACCCGCCAGAAGGTGACGGTCGTCTTCGATTCCCATCGACGAGCCGACGCCGAGGCGTCGACCCAGACGATCAATGGCGTCCAGGTCGTCTATTCGGGCCGGAAAACGTCGGCAGACCACGTGATTGAAAAGCTCCTGTTCGAGGCGAAGGCCAGCGACGAAGTGACGGTTGCCACCTCCGATGCCATGCAACGCGACCTTGCCCTGGGTCGCCAGATCAAGACCGTCTCGGCGCTCACCCTGAAAGGCCAGGTCGACGCCGTGTTCGCGCGACGCAACGAGCAGATCGGCGACAGCCGTGCGCGGTCCGATATTGCCCGCCGGCTCGAGGATCGGCTCGATCCGAGGACTCGCGAACGGCTCGACCAGATGCGACGCGGCGAGGTGCCGCCGAAATAAAAAGAGGGCCGCCCGATGCGGCCCTCATATCTGCCGGGATTAACAGCGCGGAAGTCCGGGGCTGAAGCGATTGAATGCCGGTGTTGACGTGTAGTAGTCGGTCACATAGGAGCCGTTACTGAGTCGGTCCCAGATCCCGGTCCCGTTGATGACGCTGCTGGACCGAACCTGGCAGACGATCATGATCCGCTGGCCTGCGGGGACGATCCCCACGGTGCGATACCAGGTGGCCGGCCCCGAGCGTTCGCGGACGACATCGGTGGTGCGATATGGATGGCCCACCGGCAGCCCGGGAGCCTTTGGCGGAAGCACGACGGGACGTGCCACCGCGACGCCGACGAAGTGGATGTAGCGGCGTGCCTGGGTCGTGCGCTGCCCGTACCGCAGATAGTTCGACCAGTTGTACTCTTCGACGATTGCTTTGCCGGCGGCGTCCACGGCCATGACGTAGGCGACGTGGCCGCCCCACCACGCACCATCCTCCCCGCCATGCCAGACCGCGACCGAACCGACGGTGGGATGGGCGTCGACGACATAGCCGATGGAGGCGGCGGCCGCATCCCACGTCCCGCCATTCCCGAAGAACGCCGATTTGCCGTTCGGGCCTTGCAGCGTCGCGCCGTGGAGGACGACCCCTTCCTGGCTCAATCGAAATGCGGCGAAAGACGTGCAATACCCCGTATAAAAGCCCCACCGATCCAGCTGGTTGGCTGTTCCACGATAGGGATAATCGTCGATCCCGGCGGCGCTCACGGTTAACGCCGGAATTCCGAGCAGGAGCACGGTCGCTCCCATCAGCGCCGACAACGCCTTGCGCAAGCTGAACCTGTCGCGATCCATTGGGCTGATGCCCCCTCACCATCGCGCGCGTCGCGCGGAATTTACTTCCCCGTCCGCTGCCGGTACAACGGACATCCCGCGCCGATGGCATCGCCACTGCCGTGATCGTTGTCAACTGGTCGCAGCGCTGTTGGTGGCCGTCACCGGCTCACGAACAAATTGTTAAACCAGGCCCTGTTCGAGGCTGGGTCGAGCCCAGTGGAACAGGCAACGACTACCGCGATCAGCAGGGCGAGCACGATGACCAGCGGCCTCAAGCCGCGGTTCAGACCCTTGGAAAGCAGGATAGCGATCGTGAGGTAGATTGCCGCAGCCTGCGTCGTGTGCTCAGAGGGAAAACTGAGCGAGGACAGTTGCTGGAGGTGCTCGAAGGTGGGCCTCGGCCGGGCGACGATCAGCTTGACCAACCACGGCAACGCGGCGCTGCCGGCGGCGATGACGACCAGCGCGATGTCATCGGCCGGCCGATTCCAGCGCCGGAGTAGGAGCGCGGCGACCGAGAGTGGGGCCAGAAGCGGGAACGATCCGGCAGTCGTCAGGATTTCGGCGATCGAGGTCACCGTGGCGTCGCGATGAAGGGCCACCGCCTGCAGGATCTCGATGTCGAGGCCGGGACGTAACGCAGTCACGCCGAAGCCGACCAATGCCGTGATGGCCGCGAGTGCCATGAAGAGTCCGAGGACCCGGATTCCAAACGTAACCAGCGCCGCGCGGTTATCGATGGTTCTCCCGGAAGTCTGTCGGGGTAATCACCTGCAGTCCCGCCGGGACGACCTCAAAGATGCCGGGAGCCTTCCCCGCGATCTCGCCGTCGAGCGTGACATCCATCGAATCGGCTGGCCGAACCTTTAGCCGTGAAACCTGGAGGGTCCGAATGCCACGGATGCCGCGACGCACCCCTACCGCCGGGTAGAGGGCGGAACGAATCAAGCGCCGGATCGGCAGATGTTCGATCATGACGACGTCCAGCGTTCGATCGTCCGGATTCGAGCCGGGGACCCTCAGATCGAGGAAACCGCCGAAAACGGGCGCGTTGATGACCGCGAGGTGGACCAAACTCGACTGCTCCTTCCGGTTTTCCCACTCCATCTCACAGCGAAAGACCGGGCGCTCCCGGAGTGCCATCGCCACCGCCACGGCGTAATTGAGGCGTCCAAGACGCGCCCGCATATCGGCTCGGGTCGCGAAACGAGCGAAGCTTACGTTGAGCCCCATGGCTGCAGCGTGGACGAAATGACGGGGCTTCTGACCCTCAGCGGTGAAGCGCCCCGCGTCGATTCTCGAGACACGGCCCCTGGCGAGCAGCCGGACCGCATGCTCGACGTCCATCGGAATGCTGATCGACCGGGCGAAATCGTTCGAGGTGCCGAGGGGAATGATGCCGAGCACGACCGGTCTCCCAATAATGGCGTCGGCGACGGCGCCGACGGTTCCGTCGCCGCCTGCTGCAACGACGATTCGCGAATGGCCATGGCGCGCCAGCAGCCGCGGCAGAAGTGCCGCATTCGTAACGGGGATCTCGGTGGCGACCTGCAAGCCCATGGCCGTGATCGCCTTCTTTGCCCGCACCAGCCCGGCGCGATGGCCCGCGCTGGGGCTGACAACGAGGATCAGTTGGGTGGTCGAGGGCCGTTCCGATTCCGGCACGGGCGTCATCGAGTCCCACCACCGACGCGCGGTGCGAATGACGGGACCGCTCACCAGTCCCATGCCGGCACCGATGGCGGCGCCCGCCAGGACATCAAATGGATAGTGCACTCGAAGGTTCACCCGGGAATAGCCGACGGCAGCCGCCAGCGGCAAGACGGCAAGGGCCAGTGGTGGGTGCTCGACAGCGACGCCGGTGGCGAACGCAAAGGCCGAGGCGGAGTGGCCGGACGGGAACGAAAAGCTGCCGGGCATACTGATCGGCAGCGGCCGATCGAATCGACGCCGCGGTGGCCGGCCACGCCGGGCCAGGTATTTCAGCGGCAGATTGACCAGGGTCGAGGTTATGGCAATCGCGACCGCACCGCGCAGCGCCGCTCGCCGGGCGCGCTGGCCACCGAAGACGGCCATGGCTGCGGCGAGCGTCAGCCACAGCATCGACCGGTTGGCGCTATGGCTCAACCGCCTCAGACTTCGGTCGACAATGCGCCGCTCCCGTCGGGTCAGGCGGTCGAAGAGGCGTCGATCGAACGCATCGAGCGTCGCCAGCGAGCGAAACACAGTTACTCGGCGGCGGACGGTGCGATGGCGGCCACCAGGGCCAGGTCGCCCGGCCTGATGGACTTCGGGTCGAATTTGCGAACATTCGCCGCCATCTTCGTCAGCGCCTCGGCCATCGACATCGGCGGCGCCGCGTCCTTCTTGCGTGACGGGGGCACGAATCGAACCGGGTTGATGCGGGCGACGATGACCGCCCTCAGGTAGGGGCTCTTCATGCCCATGGACTGCATCGTTTTCACATGGGCGGCGACCCGATCGTCGACGTCCATGATGCGGACGGCCCACTGCTCGCGCTGGCGGAGGGCGGCCGGGAGCGTGCCATCCAGGAAGCGGTCGACTTTATTGAGCACCGGCTGGTACGAAGAGCCGGCGAAACGGGAGCGCTGCTCGTAGGCGCAACCGAGGGTCAGGAACGCCGGCGATTCAAAGGTCACCGCGTGCTCGGTCTCCTTCGACCGCGGCTGCTCCTTGGCAAGCTGGCGGGCCATACGGATCACCTCGAGGCTCCGGTCCCGAAGGTTGTGTGCCTTCTCGGTGTTCAGGGCCAGGATGCGATAGGCCATCTTTTCATCCGGCACCAGGAGGGCGGTGACGGACCGCATACCTAGCCGGCGGGCCGCTTCCAGCCGATGACGGCCGTTGGGCGACCAGAATCCGTCTGACGACGGTACCGCGATGACCGGATCGAGGAACAGGCCAGCCGCCCCGATGGCGTCGGCGAGGCGGGTGGCGTGCGTTTTGGAAAGATCGCGCTGAAACGGGGTGGCCACGACCTTCTTGATCGGGAGCGACGCGAGCACCAACGCCTGACCGGCAAAGGGATCGCGATAAGCGCCGACGACGGCGCCCCCGTGTCGCTCCACCTGCCCGGCCAGCTCCGAGACGTCATTCCCAGACGGGTCGAGGACGCTGTCGCGAGCCTCTGGTCCGCGCGCCGCCGCCGGCTTGCGACCTCGCGCCGTGGCTCTCGGGGTCTTCTTCGGAGCCTTCTTTTTGGCAGGCATACGGCAAGCCTATCGAAACGTCGAGTGCTAGCCTCACCTCGTGAGGGCTCGCTGGGAGGGAGATACACGGGGTGAGGGCATCGCCAATGGCTCGCGCGTCGCTGAGGGAATTGAGGAGCTGCGCCGGCTCGCTTCCGTAAAGAATTGGATTGCAGAGGAGCCCGAGATTCACCTCCTGCCGCACTTGCGAGCGGTATGCGAGCAGGCGAACTCGATGTTTGCGCTTGAGTCGAGCCAGATCGATCAAGATGGTGCGTTCGTCGTCGAGGTGCGGCCTCGCGATCAATCTCTTGGGCTCGGTCAGATTCGGGCCGCCGTCCTCTGCCTTATCGGACAGATTGCCGAGACCGGAACCTATATTCGCCAGCGCCGTGAACCCCTATCCTTCGAGGTCCTCACCGGGGTTGTGGGCGACAGTCCTTTCGCGTCGCACGGCCATCTCCTCATCCTGCGCATCGTCGGTTACGACACTCGCTGAGCTACGTCAATCGCATGAACGGGGAGTGGATTCTTGGGCCCACGACCACAGGCTATTGAACTGAATGAATTGGAGCCCACAACCGGGGATGATCCGGTGACCTTCGCCTTACCAAGGCGACGCTCTACCACCTGAGCTATGTGGGCTCGGGTTTGGGCAGAGGAGGATTCGAACCCCCGAAGGCGCTAGGCCAACTGATCTACAGTCAGTCCCGTTTAACCACTTCGGTATCTGCCCGACCGGCTGATTTTACCGACAATGGCTTAATGGGCAAACGCCGCTGCATCCTGGGCTGATCCTCCAGGCGCACGACGACGCGCCGTATGTAATTCGCTACAGGATCCGGGTCGACCAGAGTTGGCGCACCCGCGAGGTCGAGGTCGAGGTTGAGAATGGGGGCAGCCGGAGTCTCCGCCTCTCCGCCGAGGCGGGCGGTCAGTGGTCTGCTGAGGGTCGAAGATTGAACGAGCTTGATGGGTGCCGATTCGGCGCCTCGCCCTGGCGGTAGGAGTATGGCGTCAACTGGCGGGGCGTGGCCACGAGCGGCGAACTCATGAGCCAGCCTTCGACACCAGCCGGTCCTGTCGAAGGAAGAGCCCGGTAACGCGAAACAGGAAATAGAGCCCGGCGGAGACGAAGGCCCAGGCCACCAGTGCCAGCAGCACTGCACCAGCCGGGTTCCACCGTAGGAGCAGTAGAGCCGTGCAGGCAAAGGCGCCCAGACCGAGTGCGCCGAGGACCCCGCCACTGGCATCCGCCCAGGCCTTCGTCATTCCCTCCTTCTTTTCGATCAACGTCAGAGTTGCGGGAAGGACCGCAGGGAAGGCGAGGAATAGGCCACCGAACCCGGGGCCCGCGACGGCCCCCGCGGTAGCCGCGACCAGGGCGATTACCGTGCCAAAGACGAAGCGAAGGCCAAGATCGGCCGGCTTGACGGAAGCCAGCCGCGACCAGTCGAAGCCGACGGGCTCTCGGTCGTCCCGCTGAAGCACGTCGCCCTCCATCGTTAGCGTCCCAGCACCAGGTAGAGGCCGCCCGCGACCACCAGCCAGGCCAGCCATGCCAGGATCGAGCCGATGAGCGCATGCAGGCGTTGAATCAGATAGAGCGACACCACGCCGTAGACGAGCATCCCCGCGCTGCCGACCAGCATCCCCCGGGCGTAGGGAACGGTCCCGTCGGCTCCCTTCACGATCGCCGTGATGGCCAGGCTGGCGACGGCGACTGAGGGCGCTGCCGAGAACAGGCCGGCGAAGCGTTTTGGATGCCCCGCGTGGCCGATCAGCGAGAAGCCGACCACCGCGAGGCCTCCGATAAGGGCCTTGAGCGCCATGGAGGATATTGGCATGCTACACTCTTGATATCAGCTTACAGGTAGTGAGCGCTACCATTAATATATTCGAGGAACCGCCCGGAAGGAGGAAGACGATGCCACGCGGAGCAAGCCCTAAACGAGAGCGCCAGTACAAGCACATCAAGCAAAGCGCAAAGAAATCAGGCCGGTACGGGGGTCGTGCTGAGGAGGTCGCGGCGCGCACGGTGAACAAGATCCGACGCGAAAAGGGTGAGACCAAGTCGCAGCGGTCGGGCGGCAAGAAGAAGACTTCCACCCGGTCGAGCTCCACCAGGTCGAGCTCCACCAGGTCGCGCTCGACCAAGTCCCGGTCGACACGCTCACGGACGCAGTCGCGCAAATCGCCGGCCAGGCGATCGACACGCTCCGCCTCCAGATCCTCCCGGCCGCGAGGCCGTTCAGCGCGTGCCTCCAGTAATGGTCGGGGTTTCGCCGGGATGACCGACCAGCGTCAACGGGCGATCGCCGCCGAAGGAGGCCGCGCCGCCCACGAGCAAGGAACCGCTCATGAGTTTTCAGCCGCGGAGGCGCGCCAGGCGGGACAGAAAGGCGGCGAGGCCGTGAGCCGCGACCGGAACCACATGGCCGAGATCGGCCGCCGGGGAGGCGAACGCTAGCTCTAGACTGGGCGCATGGCCACGACGATCGAGCGCGCCGCACCGGCGGCTCCGGTCGTGACCGTCCCGGATTCTTTCAACATCGCTGACTATCTGGTCGATCGGCATGTTCGCGAAGGACGCGGCGGCCGGACGGCCATACTCTGTGGCGATGAGTCGATCACCTACGCGCAGGTCGCGGATCGCTCCAGCCGCCTGGCCAATGGTCTCCGCTCCCTGGGCGTCCGTCGCGAGGAACGCGTACTGCTGCTCCTGCTCGATACGCCCGCTTTTGTCTACAGCTTTTTTGGCGCCCAAAAGATCGGTGCGGTACCGATTCCGACCAACACCCTGCTGAAGAGCCAGGATTACCGCTACATGCTCAACGATTCCCGGGCCACCACCGCGATCGTCAGCGAGGCATTGCTGCCGCAGCTGAGCCTCATTGCGCGGGATGACCTGCCTTATCTCAACAACCTCATCGTCGATGGGGCCGTAAACTCCTCCGACGTGATCGGACTCGACCGTTTGCTCTCGACGGCGCCGCTGATCGAGGTCGAACAAACCAGCAAGGACGACGCCGCGTTCTGGCTCTACTCTTCCGGCACAACCGGCTTTCCCAAGGGCGCCGTGCATCTGCATCACGACATCGTGCACACCGTGGTCTGCTATGCGCTGGGAATCCTGGGGATCACGGCCGCGGATCGAACGTTCTCGGTGGCCAAGCTTTTCTTTGCCTACGGCCTGGGCAACGCCCTGACGTTTCCCTTTGCGGTTGGCGCGACCACCATCCTCTGGCCGGGGCCGCCGACGGCGCCCAACGTCTATGCGCAGATCGAGCGGTTCAAGCCAACGCTGTTCTTCTCGGTGCCGACCAACTACGGACAGCTCTTGGCCCACAAGCGGGAGGCTGCCGACTTCGATCTTTCCAGCATCCGGCACGCGGTGTCCGCCGGCGAGGCGCTCCCCAAGGCCCTCTACGAGCGCTTCCACGACCGCTTCGGCGTGGAAATTCTCGACGGGATCGGCAGTACCGAGATCCTCCATATCTTCATCTCGAATCGGGCCGGCCGCATCCGCCCCGGCGCAAGCGGCGAGCTCGTGCCGGGATACGAGGCGCGGATCGTCGACGAGGCGGGCGATGATGTACCGGACGGGACCGTCGGCAACCTGTTGATCAAAGGGGACAGCACCTGCGCCTATTACTGGAACAAGCACGACCGGACCAAGAACACGATCGAAGGGCACTGGATCCGAACCGGCGACAAGTTCTACCGTGATCCCGAGGGCTATTACTGGTATGCCGGCCGCGCGGATGACATGCTGAAGGTCGGTGGGATCTGGGTGAGCCCGGTCGAGATCGAGAACACCCTGGTTGAACACCCTGCGGTGCAGGAAGCGGGCGTGATCGGGCGCCGGGATGCCGATGGCCTGGACAAGCCGATGGCCTATGTCGTGCTTGCGTCGGGCCATGCGCAGTCGCCCGAGCTGGCCCGCGAGCTGCAAGACTTCGTACGGTCGAAAATTGCCGAATACAAGCGTCCCCGCTGGATCGACTTCGTCGAGGCGTTGCCCAAGACCGCGACGGGCAAGACGCAGCGCTTCAAGCTGAGGGAGACCGCCGCCGCACAAACCGTCTAGCGCTTAGGGCTCGACCTTGACGCCGTGCCAGAACGCGACGTAATCCTTGATCTGAGCGGCGGCCGGCTTTGGCGATGGGTAGAACCAGGCCGCATCCGTGTTGGTTTTCCCGTCCACCGCGACCGTGTAGTAGCTGGCCTCACCCTTCCACGAACAGATCGTGTGGGTCTCGCTCGGCCGGAAGAGTTCGCGGTTGGCCGCATCGGGCGGGAAGTAGTGATTGCCTTCGACAACGATCGTCTTGTCGCTTTCCGCGAGCGTTACGCCGTTCCAGATAGCTTTCATAGTGGACAGAACACCGTGGATTCCCTTTAGGTAACGCCGCCGGCCGCAGCCAGGACCTGCCGGCGGGCGTCGAGCGTATAGACGTTGTACGCATGTCGGATGACCGGCTGAGCGACGTTGCGAACCGGAATGCCCGCCGGGGTTCGACCCTTTTCCGTTCCATGATGGGCATGGCCGTGCAGGATCAGGTCCGCCCCCGCATTGTCGACCGCCTGTGCCAGCAGATAGCTGCCGAGGAAGGGATAGATCTCGAGTCGCTCGCCCTCGAGCGTCGTCTCGATCGGCGAGTAGTGGAGCAGTGCAACCCTCAGATCGGCGTCCAGGTCCGTCAAAGTCTGCTCGAGCCGATCCGACAGCTTCTTGGTGTGACCGACAAAGGCCTTCATCTCCGGCTCGCCGAAATCGCTGGCATGGGCCCCGCGAAAGCCGCCCCCGAATCCCTTGGTGCCCGCGATGCCGATTCGGGCGCCGTCAATGTCCAGCGTTACCCCCTCACCTTCCAAGACGGTGACGCCAACGCCTTCCAGTACCCGGCGGACGTCATCCTCGTGGTTGGTTTGGTAGTCGTGGTTGCCAAGCACGGCGACCACCGGGATCGGCATGCCGCGCAACTCCTCGGCAAGGACCCGGACCTCTTCAGTTCCGCCGCAGCGCGTCAAATCGCCGGCCAGGAGCAGCAGGTCGGCCCGGTCCGGGAGATGTTGGAGACTTGGCCGGAGGAGGTCACGCGAGCCGGCGCCGTAATGAAGATCGCCGACGGCTGCAATGCGAATCACGCCACGGGCTCTTCGCCATCAGGCTCGCTGGCAGGGACCACGGTTGTCTCGTTCACGATCTCGTAGCCCGGAAGCAGCTCGCGAGCCACGTCAGTGATCGTTTCTCGCAGCTGGGGTGTGGCCACGTTGCCGCCCAGCACGACTCGGTGCTCCTTGACATCCACTTTGAGGTCCTGTTCCGCGACCCTGGGATCGTGAATAAGGGACTCGCGAATGTGTTCCGGTAGGTAGTCGGCCCGCCGCTCGTTCACTGGGTGTAGACCTCCTCATAGAGGCGCCGAATGACCCACTGCGGCACCAGGATATCGCTGGATTGGGCGTAGACCAGTAGGGCCAGCACCCGGCGGGCGCCGACCCGAGCGCGATGGAGCAGATACTCCCAGTCGAGCTCGGACCGCCCGATGATGGCGAGCGCATCGAACCAGTGGCGCGAGGTCTCCTCCTGGTGGACGATGCCCTTGATCACGATCTGATCTTCAGGGCTCGGGATTCGCAGGTGCAAGCCCTCGTAACTCCGGTCGATCGAGTGGCTGAGCATCTCCGCGTCCAGATAGATGCCTCCCATCACCATGAAGATGACGTCGACCATGACGTCGTCCTTGAACGCCTTGTAGATCCATACCGGGTCCGTCTCCTCGGTGGTGAAGCCGGCGATGCGCAGCGCTTCCAGGACATCCCTGGCATCATCGGGCCGCACCATCAAATCGATGTCATGGGTCCAGCGCGGGCGGCCAACCAGCGACGAGGCGAGCCCACCGAGGACGAGGAAGGGGTAGCCGGCCTTCTGGATGGCGTCGACCGCCTCCCGGAGCACATTGGCGAAGGCCGTGTCGGCGGCCGCTTCCCGCCGCCGCACCCGCAGGATGTCACTCTTTGGGATAGCCGAATTTTAGTCCCGATCAGCTAAACCCGCGAAGCGTCGAGTTCGGACTAGGCCTTTGGGATAGCTTTCTTTGGGTCGATGAAGGGTTTGGGCACGACCCGGGCGGCCCGCTCGCCCCAGGGAGTGTCAACGGTGAGCGTGGTTCCGATCTCGGCAAGCGGCAGCGGGAGCATCGCGTAGCCGATGTTCTTCTTCAGGCGCGGCGAGTGGATGGCCGACGTCACCTGCCCGACAGGCCGGCTGTCGTCGCGCACCGCCCATTTCGTCTCATTGAACTCGATGGGAGGGCCTTCGATCTCGATGCCAACCAGGTTTCGGCGAACGCCCTCTGCCTTGATGCGTCGCAAGGCCGCCCTGCCGATGAAGTCCTGCGCCTTGTCGAGGTCCACGGTCCATCCGAGCCCGAGTTCATACGGGTTGTCCGCGAGTGTCATATCAGCCCCGTAGTTCAGGATCCCCGCCTCGATCCGGCGGATGTCAGAGGGGCCGGTCGGCCGGATCTGGTAGGCCTTGCCGGCGGCCATCACCCGCTCCCACAGTTCGTCTCCCCGGCTGCCATCGCGAAGGTAGATCTCATATCCGACTT
>VBEN01000067.1 GCA_005881175.1 Chloroflexota bacterium | reverse complement strand
ATATCGAGCTCGATCCCAAGACGCAGGCACCGATCCATCTGATTGGGCTGGCGGCGTTGCAGGGCATCCTCTGCCTCGGGCCGGCTCGCGAGGGCGGCGAGTCGACCTACGTGCTTCTGGACGACTGGGTGCCCCCGGCGCCGGCGCGGTCACGCGAGAGCGCACTGGCCGAGCTGGCTCGTCGCTACTTCGCCGCCTATGGCCCGGCGACCGTTGAGGACCTTGCCGCCTGGTCGGGTATCCCGATGACCGAGGCGCGGTCCGCCGTCATTGGAGCCAGGTCCGGTCTGAGTGAGGTGATGATCCAGGGGCGGCCGGGCCTCGCGCTGAAAAAGGGGCTATCGCCGGTGTCCATGCCGGCAAAGACCGAGGTGCGGCTGCTGCCCACCCTCGATAGCTATCTTCTCGGCTACCGCCGCCGCGACCTCGCGGTCCCCCTACCCCTCCAGCGCCGCTTGCAGCGTGGCGGAGGCTGGCTACACCCCGCGGTCGTCGTCGACGGTCGGGCGGTGGCGGCCTGGAGCCTCGATCGAGCCGGCCGGAATGCCCGGATCACGATCGAGCCGTTCGAGGCGCTGAGTCGGGCCATTCGAACGGGGATCGATACCGAGGGACGTGATATCAGCCGCTTCCTGGGTTTCGCCATCACGATACGAATCGGGAAACCGGCACCGTCGCCGGTTTCCCGATCTCCGACCGTTAGTAGCTGACTGTCGCCTCGTAGCTGTCGGTGTTACCGAAATCGGTCGCGCAGACTTTGTCGGGATTCGGCGCCACGGCCGTCTTCGAGCCTGCGTAGATCGCGTTCCGGTAGGCATCGACCGCGGCGCAGGGCGTGGCATTGCGCGAGTCCGTCCACACCAGGTAAGCGGCGTGCGGACCGGAGACGATGCCAATGTAGTCGCCGAGGAACTGTTCCATCAAGTTGTTGTAGCTCGAACCGTCGGGGTTCGACGAGGCGGAACTCACCCGTATCGCCGGTCCGAAGGTCGCGCCATCGATCGACTGGGCGAAGTAGTTGTCGTAGACCTGGACCCCGGTTTGCCATGGGTTGTCTGCCGGCGGGACCGTCAAGGCATCGAAGGTCAGGTTGACCACCCCGCTCGGATCAACGCTGACCTGGGGGAAGAAGGCATTGCGGTTCGCGACGCCGGCTGTGCCAATTTGTGTCCAGTTGAGCCCGTCGGACGATACCGCCGCCTTCACCACGCCGTGCCCACCGCCGAAGTCGCACCAGACGACGAAGACGCGATTACTCGATGGATCGGCCGCCGGGTGAGGATAGCAGTCCACCCGCGCGCTCATTCCCGGCACCCGATTGAATAGGTCGACCACGTCGAAGGGCGTGCCTCTGAGCGGGTAATCGGTGACCTGCGCAATCGTGATCGGGGCCGTGAACGTATTGCCGCCGTCCTTCGAAGTCGCCACCACCTGCAGTGACGGAAGTTTGGGCGAGTCGGCGTTTTCGGTCCAGAACACCTCCACGGTCCCGTCTGCGGAGACCGTCATTTCCCCGGTCTCCCGGAAGCCCTGGGCCGCGTTGTTGTTCGCGGCGCTCACCTGCACCGGCGACGACCAACTCACGCCTTCGTCGTCTGAGTGCACCACCATCAACTTGACATTGCCGTTCCCGGAACATTCTCCGCAGTAGATGGCGATGAAGAGGTAAACCCGACCGAAGTAGGGGCTTATGTCGACTTTGTCGACGGCGATCCACTCGTGATCGTCGAAGTCGGAGGTCTTGTCCAGGCTGTTGACCAGCGCCGGCTTGAGCCAGGTCTTGCCATCGTCGTGAGTCCGCGAAACGGCGGTTGCCTCACTGAAGTGCTGGTCGGGACTGATCGGGTCCGCCAGGGTTGCGTAGTAGATCGTGACCCCGCATTGGTAGCTGAAGCTGTGGTCGGTGCACTGGCCCGGTCCGTAATCGAGGCTGGGATCGCCACCTGAGGCCCGGCCGATGCCGGCGCTGTCATAGCCGGGCAGATAACCACCGGTCCAGCTCTGGCCGTTGTTCTTGGAACGTAGTAGCCGGAGATCTGTTCCTTTTTGACGAACGGGCAGGGGCTGGTGAGGGGGGCGGTGACGTCATGGCAGAGAGGATTGTCGAGTTCGTCGTTGGCGCCGGCCCACCAGCACACCAGTTAAAGGATTACGCGTGATGGAGGTCTCGTTCTGTTTGTTCTGGGGGAAGGGCAGGCCATGGTCGAGATCGACGAGGTTCTCCGAGACGGATGGCCCGCGCGACGGAGCGGTGGCGGTTCCGGCAACCGGTTGAATCAGGGCCAGTCCGCCGGCGATTGGCAGAAGCATCAGCGACAGGCGACGCAGCACTGCACGTGGCAAGGGTCTTCCTCCTCCCCGATAGTGGTGCCCGAGTGGGACTGCCAGACAGTGTAAAGGTTCGGTAAGGCGCGGACAAGAGCCAGGTGGCTCTAGCTATCCGCTTCGATCAGACCCTTGCGGATGGCGTACTTGACCAGCTCGGTCCGGTCATGCATCCGCAGCTTCTTCATGATGTGGTCGCGGTGCGTCTGCACCGTCTTGATACTCAGGAACAGGGTGTCGGCGATCTGCCGGTTCGTCTTTCCTTCGGCCACCAGCCGCAGCACCTCGCGCTCCCGATCGCTCAACGGTTCGAAGGTCTCCCGCTCGGGGGCGCGCTGAAGGTAGTCCGAGACCAGCAGCCGCGCCACCGATGGATAGAGATATGGCTCGC
Organism: Chloroflexota bacterium; assembly: GCA_005881175.1. Taxonomy (GTDB): domain Bacteria; phylum Chloroflexota; class Dormibacteria; order CF-121; family CF-121; genus CF-13. The sequence continues at coordinate 6,149 of VBEN01000067.1, read as the reverse complement.
CCTTGCTGGCGGCCTCGATAGCCGCGATCAAGTCGGAGGCCGCGGCTTTCTTGAGAACGTAGCCGACCGCGCCTGCCTTGAGCGTCTGAAAGAAATACTCCTCGTTGTCGTGGGCGGTCAGGATCAACACATGCGTCTGCGGGCAGAGGCGGCGAATCTCGCGCGTTACCTCGATGCCCGACATGTTTGGCATGGCCACGTCGACGACCGCGACATCAGGACAGTTGGCGCGTGCCAACCGGATGGCCTCCCGACCTTCAGTGGCTTCCGCGATCACCTGGATGTCACTCTGGCCGTCGATCACCGCGCGGATGCCGGCTCGCACGAGGTTGTGGTCCTCGACCAGCATCACCTTGATCGACCGGCGCTCAACCTGCATGGCGATCCTCCAGTGGTAATTGCGCGACGACCTCGGTTCCCTTCAGCGGCGCCGAATGGATTTCCAGCGTCCCGCGCAGGAGCGTGGCGCGCTCACGCATTCCGAAGATCCCCAGCCCGGCCCGCCCCGGCTCTTCCCGCTCGGGAATGCTTGCCGGATCGAAACCAGCGCCGTCATCGCGGACCCGGAGCCGAACCTGCCCGTCGAGGCAACGCAGGTCAATGACGACCCGCGACGCCCTCGCGTACTTGTTGGCATTGGTCAGCGCTTCCTGCGCGATCCGATAGAGGGCGGTTTCAATCGGCGGCGGCAGCCGCTCACGCAGTCCATCGACGTGAAGCGTAACTTCCGGTCCGGTCGCCTGCTTGACCAGTGTCCGCAGCGCCGGGACCAGTCCGAGGTCGTCGAGCACCGACGGCCGCAGGTCCTGCGACATGCGGTGCACTTCCTCGAGGGTTTCCTCCAGGGTGCGCTTGACCGCCTCCAGCTGCTGGCGAGCTTTGGCATCGCTAGTCCGTTCCAGCAGCAGATCGAGGCTGATGATCTCGTGGGTGAGCGCCTGGCCCGTCTGGTCATGCAGTTCCCGGGCGACGCGCTGCCGCTCCCGTTCCTGCGCCTGCAGGACGCGCTGGGCGCTCAGGTGCCGCTCGTGTTCGAGGCGGTCGAGCATGGTGTTGAAGACGGTCGCGATCCGGCGCAGGTCCGGGTCGGAGAAGTTGGTATGGACGCGAGGTTCCTCGAGGCCAGGCTGCACGGCGCCCATCGTCGACTCCAGCTCGCGCATCGGCTTGAAGGCGAGCCGCAGGATGAGGAAGTTAGCGACCAGGATGGCGACCAGCCCGATGGCCAGCAGGCCCAGCAAGGACGGCAACCTGGTGCGGCCGGAGAAATTCAGGGTGATCAGCGGTCCGCTGACGGCTCCGGCGGCGATGATGGCGCTGTTCGCCACCACCACCTTCTGGAAGGTGGTGAGATTTCGGTGCCACCACCGAGGGTCCAACGAGATCCTCACGATTCATTCTAGGCACCGATCGGAAACGAACTTGAACTCGATGCCCGAATCAGTTCAGGCCGGTGCGCAATCAGGTGCGCGCCGGATGCCGGGCGCCGATCATCCGGCTGCAAACTGGGTAGAGATAGGGTGCGTCGATCCTCCCTCCCCCTCTTTTTGCGGGCCGTTTCCCCAACGGCCCGCTTTCTTTTTCACACGGCGGAAACGGTGCGGGAGAATAGCAGCGATGGCGTCGCGCAGCTTCGACTTCGAGCAGATCAGCCGCGTAACCGCCGGCGCGATCGGCGAACCGGGAAAGCGAGCCTTCTACCTGCAGCTGCGGACCGCCGGCGAGCTGGTCAGCCTGGCGCTGGAGAAGGATCAGCTTCGGGCGATGACGGAGCGGTTGCAGGAGGTCTTCGCGCGGGTCGCGGTCCCCGCCGCGGGGGCTGCGCCGAACATGGAACTGGAAGAACCCATCACCCCGCTCTGGCGAGTTGGATTCATCACGCTGACCTACAGCCAGGACGAGAAGAGCTTCGAAATCTCGTTGGTCGAGCTCGTCGAGGAGGGTGCCGAGCCGGCCACCGGACACTTCCAGGCCAGCCTCGCCCAGATGCAGGCGCTCGCCACCCACGCGGCAGGGCTCATCAGGGCCGGCCGCCCACCGTGCCCTATGTGCGGCGGACCCATCGACCATGACGGCGGCGTGTGTCCGCGGCTCAACGGACATCACTGAGGTGATGCATGGCACAGCCGGCCCCATTCGTGGATAGCGAGGCGCAGCATCAGCTGCTGCGGGAGGGGCGGATCAAGCCGCGGGGGCTGATGCCGGATTGCTCAAACTACACCTACCTGGCGCAGGTCCACGGCCCTGAGGGTGCGGAGACTCTCGCCGTCTACAAACCCAGCCCTGGCGAAACACCACTCGATGACTTCCCCGACGGCACGCTGGGCAAGCGCGAGGTTGCGGCCTTCCTTGTCAGCGACGCGCTCCGCTGGCAGATCGTTCCCTTCACGTTCTACCGAGCTGACGGACCACTGGGACCTGGGTCTGTACAGCAGTTCATCGTCGCCGACCTCCGCGAGCATTACTTTTCGCTGATGCCTGCGCACGCCGGAGACTTTCGCAAGATGGCTGCCTTCGATGTCATCGTCAACAACGCTGACCGCAAGAGCGGTCACTGCCTGATCGATCGCCAGCGTCGCATCTGGGGCGTCGACAACGGCCTGACGTTTCATGCCTTGCCCAAGCTTCGAACCGTGATCTGGGAGTTCGCTGGCGAAGAGGTGGCGGCAAACCTGCGCGACGACGCCCGGCGTCTCGCCGGCGAGCTGGTCGCGGCCAAGGGCTGGGTCAACGAGCTTCGGGCCTTGATATCGTCCGCCGAGATTCGGGCGCTCATCCAGCGGACCCGCCGTTTCGCCGAAGTTGGACGGTATCCCGAGCCGTCCTCGCGCTGGGCCTATCCCTGGCCGCTGGTCTAAAACGATTTCTGCTAGCGGCCTGCCGGAACCGGTACGTGCGGACGGGCGGCCTCGGCCGGCAGCTCGTCGTCGAGCCGGCCAAGCCAGGCCGGCGCGTTGGGCGGTAGCTCCGGGACCGCGACGTCCCGATCGTCCCGATCCGGCGGTTCGGACTGCGGAGCCAGCATCCGCCAGAGGATGACGAAGGTTCCGGCGACGAGCGCGAACTTCGCCGTCCCGAACAGCAATAGACCCGCGATCTGTTGATCCTCAATCGAGCGAAAGGCCTGATAGAAGAGATGGTGTGAGAACGCCAGGGTGATCCCCGGGATGGTGGGCGGCACGCCGGCCACCATCAGGTAGCCGATCTTGGCGATCGGCGTGAGTCCATCCGGGCGCACGATCGGCCACCAAAAGAGAAAGGCGCCTGCCATGAACGCCGCCTGGGCCGCCTCACCCAGCATCACGTGCCTCGTGGTGAGATCGAGGACTGCCGGTAGCTGGGAGCCGCACAGCACGATGTTGAGCGCGATGATGCCGGCGATCGGGTGGAGCCGCTTAAGAGGGCCGGGCATCAGGGGATGCGCCCCGTACGCCAGCAGGGGAATGACCACGGCCAGGACCAGCATCTCAAGCAGCATGTGGAGGCTGAGCCGCCGGTCGGCGAATCCGATGGCGGGCGGAAGGAGGGCAGCGATAGATAGCAGCGACCCGGCCGCAAGGGCTGCGCGATGACGCCCCGCCATGACCACTATTGTCGCGCAGCCGCGGTGGTGGCCGCGTAGCGGGCAAAGACGGCGTCGATGAATTCGACGAACCGGTCGGCCAGCGGCGCACTGTCGAGCTCGAGCAGGTTCTCCGCATTGTCCTCGCCGGCGTGCGAAAGGTTGTAGCTGCCGGTGAAGACGGTGTTGTCGACCACTGTGATCTTGGCATGCATGAAGTCATGCACGCTGGTGGGCGTGTAGGGCGTAGTGACTTTGGAGGCGAACGGGAGCCCGGCGCTTACCGCCTGGAACGCTGGTCCCTTCCAGGTCGCGTGGGGGTCGACGCGCCACTGGCCGAGCACCTCGGCCATCTGCGTGCGGTCATAGACACCCTTGAAATCTGGATGCGTTCTGTGCATCAGGTCGCCGAGCGTGCCCAGGATCACCCCGGCGGTGATCACCGGAGAGCACACGCGGATGCGGCGCTTTGCATGCGCGATCCGATCGGCGATTACGTGCGCCATCCGGCGCCCGCGCCCGGGCGCGAAGAAGACATGCGCCTTGACGGGACTGTCCTGGTAGGCAACGGGGACACCAGCGAGGTCGTACTTCCCGCTGCCCTCGACACGGGCGGTTTCCCACAGCTCACCGAAGTTCTTCGCGTACTCCGCCGCCAACGCTGGGGACGGGATCTTCACGATGACGTTCTCCTCTCGGGTCCAAGAATCATTCGTCCAGTTCATGGATCCGGTCCAGACCGTTGCCCCATCGGTCGTGCCGTCGCGCACGATGTATTTGTGGTGCATCAGGTCGGGAACGCCCGACACGGGTTTGGTCGGCACCCCCAGACTGGCGATGAACTCCGTGTCGGCCTGCGAAGGCGGCGGTACCGGAATCGGGTTGGGAAAGTCGACGTTGTAGAGCAGCCGGATCGCCACGCCGCGTCCCGCGCTCGCCCGGACTGCGGCGCGCAACCGCTCGGCCGGCGGCCCGGTCAGGTTCAGGTCGTAGATGGCGATGTCGAGGCTGCGCTGGGCGCCGTTGAGAAAGTCGGCCAGCTCGCCAGCGACTTTGTCGGCCGGCTGCGCTCCATCCTGGAGGAAGGACAGCTCCAACGACGAGGTCACTGAGCGTCGCTCTTCTTTGGCTCCGCCCGCTCTTTTGGCTTGGTTTCCAGCACCTTGCGTTGGTAGTACTGCTGCACGATGTCGGCGGCATGCTGGACATCGTCAGTGACGACCATGAGATCCAGGTCCTCGGGCGAGATCTTGCCCTCGGCCAGCACCCGGTCGCGGATCCACTGGTGCAGTCCGGACCAGTAGTCGGAGCCGAACATGATCACCGGGAAGTGCACGATCTTTCCCGTTTGTATCAGCGTCAACGCCTCGAACAGCTCGTCCATTGTGCCGAAGCCGCCCGGGAAGATGACGAAGCCCTCGGCGTACTTGACGAACATCGTCTTGCGCACAAAGAAGTAGTGAAATTCGATGCCGAGGTTGACGTACTCGTTGAGGCCCTGCTCGAAGGGCAGCTCGATGTTGAGACCGACCGACAGCCCGCGACCCTCCCGGGCGCCCATATTGGCGGCTTCCATCGTGCCCGGCCCACCGCCGGTGATGACAGCAAAGCCCCGTCGAGCGAGCTCGGCCGCCAGGGCGCGGGCGGCGTCATACATCGGGTCGGGCGGACGAACGCGCGCCGAACCGAAGAAGGTTACGGCCGGCCCGAGCGTGGCGAGCGCATCGAAGCCGGCCACGAACTCTGCCTGGATCCGCAGCACCCGCCAGGGGTCGCTTTCAAGGAACTCTGGAGCACCCTCGGGCCGCTCCAGCAGCTTGCGATCCTCGATCTGCCGCTCCACGCCGCGCCGGACGATCCCTCCGGTGCGCCGCTCGCCGGATTCCTCCCCCATGGCCTCGCTAACTCTAACCGCGGCCGGCAACGACGTAGAAACTGGGACTCGAGGCGAGCTCGGCGTCCGGGCGCCCGAACATCCGGCGCAACCTCAGCCCGGCTCCGGTAGCCAGCCAATTTTCGACCTCGTCGGGCCAGACGAGTGTGACTTCCGCCCGCTGGGTGACGGTGCGGCCATCGGGAAGGTTGTAGTCGACTTCGAAACGCGCCCCGTTGCCGTCGAAGGCCTGCACCCGCACCCCTGCACTCGCGCCGGCGCGCAACCAATAGGGATTGGTCAGCTCGGCCGCCAGCAGGCCGGCCGGGGCCAGGTGTGCGGCAGCGTGCCGCAGACGCTCCACCGTCTCCAGGAGGTTGGAGGGGACCATCACCAGTGAGAAGTGCCGGCCGAGATCGAGGTCTTCGATGCGCGACTGGATCAGCTCGATGTTCGGTAAACGCTGGTGCAGCCGTTCGAGCATCCCGGGATGGCTGTCGACACCGACCAGCTGAATGCCCGCCGCCTCCAGTGGGACGGCGAGTCGTCCGGCCCCGATGCCGAGATAGAGCACCGGCGGTGCTGCGGCACGAGCCAGCTCCAGCCAGGGCCACAGGTCGGTGGCATCGGGCAAACTCGCGTACAACTCCGCAAATCCGGGGTCGGGCCGGATGGGGTCGTCTCGGACGACGGTCAAAAGGACCTAGGCGACAG
>VBEN01000066.1 GCA_005881175.1 Chloroflexota bacterium | reverse complement strand
TAACCGATGGCTGGGGTCAACGCGGTGGCGAGCATCAGCCCCTGCTCGACCATTTGCGGTCCCCGCTCGGTGGCCTTGATGCCGGCGACGCACTGCCGGGCCAGGTTCTGGGCAGAGGTGGAGAGCAGGGCGATGGTCTCGAGCAGGCAAGAGGCCGCCACCGGCATCATCAAGTTGAGCTCGAAGATGCTTCCCGACTGGGCCGCGACCGTGATTGTCTGGTCATTGCCCAGGACCTTCGCGACCACCATCGTCATCGACTCGATGATGACTGGGTTGACCTTCCCGGGCATGATCGAACTCCCCGGCTGAACCTCGGGGAGCGTGATCTCGCCTAGGCCCGCCCGCGGCCCGGAGGCGAACCAGCGCAGGTCGTTGCCGATCTTCCAGAGGCTGACTGCCACCACGCGCAGCGCACCTGTGGTCGACAGCACGGCATCAAGGGTGGCCTGGGCCTGGAAATGGTTATCCGTCTCGTGCACCATCACGCCGGCACGGCGGCTCAGGTGCACGCAGACGCGCTCGGCAAAATCCGGATGGGCATTGACGCCCGTCCCCACGGCCGTGCCGCCCAGGGGCAGCTCGGCCAGTTCTTCAGCGGCCAGACGGACTCGGTCGATCGAGCGTTCGGCCTGGCCGGCGTAACCGAGAAACTCCTGGCCGAGGCGGATTGGTGTCGCATCCTGAAGATGTGTGCGTCCGGTCTTGATCACGGGCATGAATTCCTGCGCCTTGCGCTCGAGAGCCTCCTTCAGAAAGCCGAGCGCCGGCACGAGCTCCTCGTGGATGGCGACCAGCGCCGAAAGCTGCATCGCCGAGGGAATCACGTCGTTGCTCGACTGGCATCGATTGACGTGGTCGTTCGGATGCACTGGTTGTCTGGAGCCCAGCGGTTGGCCCAGGATCTCGTTGGCCCGGTTAGCGATCACCTCATTCGCGTTGGTGTTCGTCGACGTCCCGGAGCCGGTCTGGAAGACGTCGACCACGAAATCCCTGTCAAATTTGCCTTCCTCGACTTCCTCGGCGGCCTGCTGGATCGCGTTGGCCAGGCGGGCCTCCAGCAATCCAAGGCCCGTGTTCACCAGCGCAGCCGCCCCCTTGATCTGGGCCAGGGCGCGGATAAAGCGACGAGGCATGCGCAAATTGCTGATGGGAAAGTTCTGGCGGGCGCGCTCGGTGCTGGCGCCGTAATAGGCCGATTTCGGGACCCGCACCTCTCCCATGGAGTCTCGCTCCACTCGCGCGCCGTCCTCCGCCATGCGCGGTCATCGTAGCAAGGGCCGGCGCGAGCCTGGCAGTCCCGCGGCCCATCCCGTAATCTTTAGCGGTGCCGGCGCGCATCGTCTCCATCCAGCTCTGTCAGGGCCACCGGCAACCGATGCAGCTGGTTCCGACCGCCACGCTGATCACCGGCCTCGGGATCGATGGCGACAAGCACGCCGTAGCCACCTCAGACCGACAGGTGCTACTGGCCGACCAGGAAGCGCTTGACGAGGTTCGCGTCGAACCAGGCACCATCAAGGAGAACCTCACGGTTGAGGGCCTGCACGTGATGGGCCTGCCGGTCGGCACCCGAGTCAGGCTGGGCGACAGTGCGGTGCTCGAGATTACGAAGGTCTGCGAACCGTGCTTCCGCATGGATGAGATCCGCCTGGGCCTGAAAGACGAGCTTGTGGGCCGGCGTGGCATGGTCGCTCGCGTCGTAAACGGCGGCTCGATCGCCGTGGGCGATGCCATAACGCTCGAAGAAGCAGAACCGCTCGCTTCATAGCTTGATCCGAGCCGTCGACCTGCACGTCCATCTGCCGCTAAAGGAGTGGCTGGACGGCAGCATGGGCCCGTACCGTGAGGGGGCGGCCCGCTATTTCCGCAGTGACGTGCATGAGCGCACGGTCGATGAGTTCGCGGTCGAGTTCGCCCAGGAGCAGGTCTTCGGCGTGCTGCTGGCCTGGGACGCCGAAACGGCGACCCACCGGCCACCAGTGTCAAACGATTTCGTTGCCGGCATCGTCAAGCGCCACCCGAAACGCTTCGCCTTCTTCGCCTCGGTCGATCCGTGGAAACCGACCGCAGTCCAGGAGCTGGAGCGAGCCGTCACCGAACTCGGTGCCAGGGGAGCCAAATTCCACCCGTCGATGCAGGACTTCTATCCCAGCGACGAGCGTCATTTCAAGCTCTGGGAGAAGGCGTCGGAGCTCAAGATCCCCTGTCTCTTCCACACTGGCACCAGCGGTATCGGTGCCGGGCAACCGGGTGGCCAGGGCATCAAGCTCGACCCGGCCCGCCCGATCCATCTGGACATCGTTGCGGCGCGGTTTCCTGAGCTGCCCATCATTGCGGCCCACTTCGGGTGGCCGTGGCATACGGAGCTGATCGCCATGGCGCTGCACAAGACCAACATCTATATCGAACTCTCCGGCTGGTCACCGCGTTATTACCCGGAGGAGCTGGTGCGCGAAATCGGTGGGCGGTTGCAGGAGCGCACGCTATTCGGCAGCGATTATCCGTTCCTGAAGCCGGCGCGCGTCCTCGAGGAGATCGAAGCGCTCAAGCTCAAGCCGGAAGCCACGGTGAAGATCCTACGGGAGAATGCCGCCCGCCTATTGAAATTGGAACTCAAGTAGTTCGGGCCTGACCCTCCGAGCAGACACCGCTGTCTGGCCCGAAGATTGCTTCACGCGGCTATTCCGCCGCCGGCAAGCACGGTAACACGGTGATTTAACCGGGGCGGATGCGTCGTCCAGCGGCCCATCGCGCACTCGGCGAAATCACGACGGCCTCGTATGCGCGTACAGGCCGCATACGACGCCCGCCCCGTCACGCGCGAAAGCGCGGCGGCGGCCCGAGGGCCGCTCATGCGGCGCGACGGAGCCGCGCCGCATAATGCACGTCGATGGCACGCGGCTATCCGCGCTACGTCCTCGCCGTAATGGTCGGCATCAACTTCCTTAATTACCTTGACCGCTACATCCTGCCGGCGGTGGGTTCCAAAATCCAGGCGGAGTTTCACCTCACCGATGACCAGCTTGGTCTTCTGCAGAGCGCCTTCCTCCTCGTCTACGCCGTGGCAACCATCCCGTTTGGCATCTGGGCCGATCGGGGCGTGCGCAAGACCGTGGTGGCTGTTGGCGTGACCATCTGGAGCCTGGCGACGCTGTTCACCGGGCTCGCGCACAACTATGTCCAGCTTTTCGCCGCTCGAGCTGTCCTCGGGGTGGGCGAAGCCAGCTATTACCCTGCGGGCACTGCGCTACTCGGCGATTACTTCAAGAAGGAAGGGCGTGGGCGCGCCATGTCGATCTGGGCGGCCGGTACCGCGGTCGGCATTGCCGCCGGGTTCGCCGGGGGCGGGATCATCGCCGGAACACTCGGCTGGCGAGTGGCCTTCTATATGACCGCCGTTCCGGGGCTGGTCCTCGCGGTCCTGGCGTTCGGGCTCCGCGAGCCGCTGCGCGGGGCGGCGGAGGCGCGAGGTCCCCAGGTCAGCAAGGCCGCGCCGATCACCTGGCGGACGGTACTGGAGCTCCTCCGGATTCCGACGATGCGGGCCACGATCGCGGCGGAGACCGCGCTCTTCTTTGTTCTCGGGGGCGCTGCCTTCTGGCTACCGATCTACCTGCAACGGCGGTTCGCACTGGAAATCGGACCCGCCGGGACGCTGGCCGGTGGTGTCCTGGTCGTTGGACTGCTGGCGGGCTCGCTCCTCGGAGGGACGATTGCCGACCGGCTCGCGATCCGTAGGCGCATGGCGAGTAACCTGCCGGTGGGAATCGCGGGCTTCATCCTTGGCGCCGTTTTTGTCGCCCTGGCCCTCGTGACGCCCAGCCTGGTGCTGTTCGTGCCCATGTTCCTGCTGGGAGCCGCCTGCCTTTACCTTTATAACGGTCCCTACACCGCGGTGAAGCAAAACGTAGTCGTGCCGACCGTTCGCGCAACGGCGGTCACCATCGCGCTCCTGATCGAGCATCTCCTGGGCGACTCGTACGCGCCGTGGGCCATCGGCAAGGTATCGGACGCTCTGCACAGCTTGCAGCTGGCGCTCCTTATCCTGCTGCCTCCGCTACTGGTGCTGGCCGCGGTATTTGCCTTTCTCGGGCTCGCGCACGAGGACCGCGACGGGAGGGCGATGGAGGAGCGCTGGGCGGCGGCTTCGATAGCGCCCTAGCGCTCGACGCCCGCAAAGAGATCGTCCTCCAAAAGGCCGGGCGCCGCGCCGACGAGCGAGAAGACTTCGACGTCGCCCTGCGCCTCCACAAATTTGCGGAGCGGCTCCCATTCCTGGGTCTGCGTCCGATGGTGCCTGAAGGCGCGCAACTTGGCCTGCTGAAATCCGCTGACCGAGATGTGGGTCGTGATCGGCGGTTGCGGAGGAAGCTGTAGCGATTCGACGGTCGGAACGGTTGCCGTCTGGAAATAGAGTTTGCTCGGCGACCAGGCGAGGAGGCCCAGGGCAAGCGCCTCGAGCTCGAACGCCGCCAGATCGCCGCTCAAGGTGCAGGCCTGAACCGTCAGGCGGCTGACGACCTTGTGGTCGGGATGTCCATAGGCGCCTTCTGGGCCGAAGCAGACGACCACCTGGGGCCGGTGGAGGCGAAGGCAGCGCACGATGTCGCCTATGAAGCGGTCTCGGACCGCCTCGACCTCCTCGACCTTCTCCAGCCCACCATCCGGATAGTCGAGGACCTCCAGGGAGCGAACGCCGAGCTCGGCGGCGGCGTCGCGCAGCTCGAGCTCCCGAACGTCACTCAGTCGACGGAGATCACCGGTCGCGCGCCCGTTCCAGAGCCCAGCGCCGCCGCGCGTCATCGTGAGGAGAGAGACGTTCGCACCTTCGGCAGCGTAACGGGCGATCGTGGAGGCGCAACCGAAACACTCGTCGTCGGGATGTGGCATCACCACCATCAGGCGCTGGCCATCACGCGTCATCGCGAGCAAGTGTAGGTGTCCGGACGATAATGAGCCGGTGCCTCGTCCACGTCAGCCGGCCCGCGCCCGGCGAGAGGTGTCCGCGGGTGGCGTGGTGTTTCGCCGGATGCCAGACGGGCCGCAGTTCGCCCTCATCAAGGCGAACGGTCGCTGGAGCTTCCCCAAGGGAAATATCGAGAAGGATGAAACCCCCGAAGTTACCGCGCTGCGCGAGATCGCCGAGGAGACGGGCCTTCCGTTCAGCCGCCTGCGAATCGTGCTCCAGTTGCCGCCCGTCAAGTACGCATTTCGATGGGACAGCGTGCTCGTCTTCAAGACGGTGCACAACTACCTGGTTCAGTACACAGGCGACAACCCGTTCACGCCCCAACTCTCCGAAATCGAGGAAGCGCAGTGGTTTTCGCCCGCCGAGGCGCGACGTGCGATCAGTTTCAAGAACTCGAGGGAGACACTCGACGCCGCGATTTCTCGCGTCGAAGAGCTGCAGGAGGCCTCCTGAGCGGACTGCTCTTCCTTCACGGCGGCTTGTTCCGCGCCGGGCTATTCATCACGCTTATCTTCGGTATCTGGGGGCTGGTCCTCTACTTCCGCAAGGCGCCGTCGAGCGGCGGATTTCGTTCGACCCTGGTGCTGACTGAGGCCCTATTCATCGTCCAGGGGCTGGTCGGGATCGGAATGTTCCTGGGAGGACGCCGCCCTCACGACGGACTTCACTGGCTCTACGGGATTTTGCTCGTGATCGTGCTGCCAATCGCCGCCACCTATACCTCGGGACGGGACACTCGGCGGGAGCCCCTCGTCTACGGCATCGCCGGTCTCTTCATGGCCGGTCTGACGATCCGCGCCCTTACCACCGGGGGCTAAAAAAGAAAGGGGCCCTTGCGGGCCCCCTTCGTTACCGCTCTTAGCGGCTCTTCCGAGTCGACTTCTTGGCCTTCTTCGTGGCCTTCTTCCTGGTCGCCATGCGTCACCTCCTTATCGCGTGAGCGGCGAACCGCGGCGCACGACTCGCATGCGCTTACTCGAGATAACGCTCAGTCCAAAACGAACTTGCAGAATGGCGCCGCCAGGCGTATCAAAACAGTCGCAACTGGTCGACGGCGGTCAGGGGTTTGGCCCGCAGCCCACGCCGCCGCAAATGCATCGCCAGCTCTTCATCAAAGCCCAGCACGGTATAGGTCATGGCTGCTCCGACCTCTTCCGCGTAACAACACAGCTCCTCGAAGTCCGCGTGGTCCGACAGGGGAAAGATGGCATCGACCTCCAGGCGATCCTTCAGACTGCGGTCCATGGCCCAGCCGGTGAGCGCCGCCGTTTTGAATTCGCCAACCAGCTCCTTCAGACCATTGCGACGGGCCGAGGGCGGCGTGATGACGACCGTCGGCTTCGTTCCGGGCTCATCCAGCGAACGATAGGCGGGGAAGTCGCAGCCAAGTTCTCGATACACTTCCGTCACGCCGTATAACGACGGGTGAAGGGCGATACTCAAACCCTCGGCGGCTAGGGCGGAGAGAATCTCCTGGCCCTTTCCCAGCGAATATCCCAGGAGGACGGGGACCGCGCGGCCGTCAAGCACACTGCGGCACCAGGAAACCATGTCCGCGATCACCTCGGCGGCGTCCGGAAAACGATAGTGGGGCTTTCCGAAGGTGCTCTCCAGCACCAGCACGTCCGCCGGCACTGGCTTGGCCGGCGCGCTGGTGAATCCGCTGCGGGTTTTGAGATCTCCTGTATACAGGACGCGACCGAAATCGGTCTCCACCAGGGTCTGGGCCGACCCGAGCACGTGGCCCGCCGGAAAGAATGTGAGGCGGCATCGCTCCAGCGTGATCGGTTCACCGTAGGGAACGCCCATGACTGAGCCTAGCGATGGGCGCCGATGGGAAACCAACCGCTGGGTGGCCGGCGTGGCGTAGGCGAGGAAATGCGCCGCAATGTGGTCGCTATGAGCGTGGCTGATAACCGCGCGCGGTCGCGCTTGCCGCGGATCGAGCCAGAGCTCCTGGTCCGGCAAATAGACGCCGCTATCCCAGAGAATTGGATAGACGGTCACCTTGCGGTTACTCGGTGGCGGCCGCGCTCCGCTCGAACAGCTCGTCGCGAAGCGCGCAATAGGTGCAGAACCGCTGCCCCGGCGGACCGGCGAAAACACTGGTCCGACCACAGGTTGGGCAGGTCTCCTTGGCCTCGGCCTCCGCCGTCGCTGCCGGCAACTGGACCACGGCCAGTGCCTGAACCGGTTCCATGGCGACCGCCGCTTCGCGTTCGGTCGGCTCGATGGCGCCAGGGGGTGGTGTCGCTAGTGGTGGTGCTGCTGCGGCGGCGATCTCTGCCTCATCGCGCTGCCGGAATAGCCGGCTCAGCCAGCGGAGCACTCGCGGCTACGGTAGAACACTGGAGCAGCGAAGTCAAATGAATACACGGCGCCGTCCTGGGCGGCGAATACCGCGCGGTAGCCTTTTAGACCGCCAGCCCGAGCTGGACCGGCTCCCGCGGGGGCTCCGCCCGCCATGTCCGCCGATCACCAATCCCGTACCGATGCTTGAATTCGCCAACCGTCTCCACCACCGGCGTCTTCACGCTCGCCGGGGCATAGGCTCCCGGAAACAGGCCCTGGTACGTCGGCACCAGCTGGGGATAATCCCGCGCGAGGAACTCCATGAAATGCTCCTTGGTGCCCGGCTTCAGGTACACGATGTTGGCCCAGAGGAAACAGGCGCCGGCCTCCGCGGCGGCCGCCACCGTCGCCTCCAGCTGACGTGGAGAGTCAGAAAGCCCGGGCAGAACAGGCGCCATACCAACCCCTGCCTCGATGCCCGCGTCAACCAGGGCCTTCAGGACCCGGAGCCGCTTCTTCGGCGGCGGCGTCCCCGGCTCGGTGCGGGCCCAGACCTCCTCGTCGATGGTTGGAATGCTGAACGAGACGGTCGTCTTCGCTCGCCGTGAAAGCTCGACGAGGACATCGATATCGCGGATTACCATCGTCCCTTTGGTGATGAGGCCGATTGGCGTCCGGTAATCCCGGAACGCCATCAGACAGCGGCGGGTGAGCTTGTAGCTGCCCTCAATGGGCTGATACGGATCGGTGGCGGTGCCAAACGCGACCATCTCGCGCTTCCAGCCCGACCGCGAAAGCTCCAACCGGAGCAGGTCGGCGACGTTGGCCTTGACACCGACCCGCGCCGAGAAGCCCGCCCCTGGATCGCGGTCCGCAAGTTTGGCGTGAGCGCGGGCGAAGCAGTAGACGCAGCTGTGAAAGCAACCCTGATAGGGGTTGAGCGACCAGTTGAATCCCATGTGCTGGACCCGGTTCAACGCGGTCTTCGCCACGATCTCGACGTATTCGGTGCGGGGCATGGATTTTCCATAATAGAACATTTGTTCGACCGTCCACGATTTCCTCATAATGGAGAAACCCTGCCATGAATGTGCTCGTCTGCGTCAAGCAGATCCCTGATCCGAATGCGCCGGGCAAACTCGATCCACAAACCAAGCGGCTTGTCCGGGAAGGTGTTGACCTGGTGCTCGACCCCGGTGACGAACATGGGGTCGAGGCCGGCTTGCAAGTCGTGGAAAAGGATGGCGGAGAAGTCACCATCATTTCGATGGGGCCTCCC
>VBEN01000026.1 GCA_005881175.1 Chloroflexota bacterium | reverse complement strand
CAGGGCGCCCTCGATACCGAGCAGGTTGCCGGCAAAGATCCCGAGGCCGATAAAGCCGAGATGACTCATCGAGGCGTAAGCCACCAGCCGCTTCAAGTCCGTCTGCACGAGCGCCATGAACGCGCCGTAGAGGATGCCGGCTGTCGCCAGCACCGCAAGGGCGGGCCCCAGGCTATGCGCCGCATCGGGAAAGAGCGCCAGGTTGAAGCGCAGGAAACCGTACGCGCCGAGCTTCGACACCAGACCGGCAAGGACGATCACGACCGGGATCGGTGAAGCCGTGTAGGCGGCCGGCAGCCAGGTGTGCAGCGGAAAGAGCGGCATCTTGATGGCAAATGCCAGGGCGAAGCCGAGGAACAGCAGTTGCGGGATGCCGATTGCGCCGAGATTCAAGGGCAGCTGCCACACGCCTGATGCCGGATGCTGGACGAGCACCGTCCAGTCGAAACTCAACTGGCCGGTCTGCGCGAAGTTGATGGCGGCGACGGCCAGGATCGCGACCAGCATGGCGAAGCTGCCAATGACGGTGTAGATCAAGAACTTGAAGGCGGCGTAAACGCGCGGGCCCTCGCCCCAGACTCCGATCAAGAAGTACAGGGGAACCAGCATTGCTTCCCAGAAGACATAGAAGAGGATGAGATCGAGCGACAGCAGGATGCCGGCGGTGGCCGCCTCGAGGATCAGCAACAGCAGGATGAATTGCTTCAGTCGAAGCGTAGCCGGGCTGGTCACCAGGATCGCGATCAGAAACAGCAGACCGTTCAGCCCGAGAAGGAACAGGCTCAACCCGTCGACCCCGACGTGGTAACTGATGCCGACCGCCGGTACCCACTGACGAACTTCCTCGAACTGAAGGTGAAGGTTGCCAACGCCGAGCTGAAATCCACCGACGATCACCAGCACCAGCAGGAGGGTAATCGCGGACGCGAGGATGCCGAGCTGCTTGATCACGCCGCGGGCCACGCTCGGTGTGAGCCCAACCAGCAGTGCACCGGACAGCGGGATGACGACCGCCAGCGTCAACCAGGGGACGTTGGTGGGGAGCGCGTACCAGCCCATCAGCCGAGCCTGACCGGCAGGTAGCCGAGGAACGCGGCGACGACGAGCACGACGCCGATGGCGCCACCCAGCGTCCAGAGCGCGTAGCTGCGCACGCGGCCGGTCTGAATCAGGCGAAACTCCTTGGCCTCGACCAGAAAGAAGTCGGCTACCCCGTTGACGGCGGCGTCGATCACCTGCGGCTCGATCCGGTCACTCAGGAAACGGCCGAGTGCCAGGCCCGGCCGGACGAAGACCAGGTCGTAGAGCTCGTCGACGTAGTACTTATGCTCGACCAGGGTGTGCAGCGGACGGACTCGTGTCCGCCAGGCCACCGCCAGCTCCGGCCGGCGAGCGTGCAACAGGTAGGCAAAACCGAAGCCGACCAGCGCCACCACAACGGAGAGCGCGGCGAGCCCGATGAAGGCCGCGGCGCCGACCTCGACCGCATGGCCGAAGACGGGTTCAAGGAAGTTGCCCACCGGGATGTACCCGCCCACCACCGCGCCGGCGGCCAGGATGACGATCGGGACGGTTTGAATGGGCGGCGCCTCGTGCAGGTGGCGCTCGTCGCGCGATAGCCACTCCCAGCCGAAGGCGATAAAGAAGAGGCGGAACATGTAGTAGGCGGTGAGCCCCGCGGTGATCAAGGCCAGTACGCCCAGCCAGAACTCGCTGCCCGGCGCGCTCAGTGCCGCCCGGATGATCTCGTCTTTGCTGAAGAACCCGGCCAGCAAGGGAAACCCGCTGATGGACAGCGTGCCGATCAGGAAAGTCCAGAAGGTGATCGGCAGGCCGGCCCGCAGGTTGCCCATGTGGCGGATGTCCTGGTCGTCGTGGAAGGCATGGATGACATTGCCGGCCGCCATGAAGAGCAGCGCTTTGAAGAACGCATGCGTCATGAAGTGAAACATGCCCGCGGCGTAAGCGCCGATCCCAACGGCCAGGAACATGTACCCGATCTGGCTCATCGTGGAGTAGGCGAGGATCCGCTTGATGTCGACCTGGGCGGTCCCGATGGTGGCGGCGAAGAATGCCGTCACCCCGCCGACGATGGCCACCGTGGCTGCCGCCGCGGGGGCCCAGTCATACAGCTGGTGCATCCGGGCGACGAGATAGACGCCCGCGGTGACCATGGTGGCAGCGTGGATCAGCGCTGAGACGGGCGTCGGGCCTTCCATCGCGTCCGGCAACCAGGTATGCAAGGGCAGCTGCGCCGACTTCGCCACCGCGCCGACCAGTAGGAGCAGGCAGATCGCGGTAATGACCGTGCCGCCTTTGGGCAGCTGATGCAGGCGGTCGAAGAGCCCACGGTAGTCCAGCACCCGAAGATTGAGGAAGATCAGGAAGGCGGCGAAGACCATGCCGACGTCGCCGATGGTGTTCATCACGAACGCCTTGCGACCGGCAAGCACCGCCGACGTTCGCTCGTACCAGAAGCTGATCAACAGGTAGGAGCAGAGTCCGACACCTGCCCAGCCGATGATCAGCCAGACCAGATTCCCGGCCAGGACGAGCAACAGCATGGAGAGGACGAAGAGATTCATGTAGGCGAAGAATCGCGAGTAACCCGGGTCTTCCCTCATGTAGCCGATCGAGTAGACATGGATCATGAAGCCGACGCCGGTGATCACCAGGATCATCAGGGCGGAGAGCGCGTCCACATAGAGGTTGAAGGGGACGTTGAAATCGCCACTCTTCCACCAGATGAAATAGGTCTGATCGAGCTTCTGGCCACTAAGGACCTGGATGAGGATCAGGAGGGCGAAAAGGAAGGCCACCCCGATACTGCCGGCGCCGACCCAGCCCACGACCCGGCGGGGCAGCTGGCGGCCGAACAGCGCATTGACCAGGAAGCCCAGGAGCGGCGACAGCAGAACCAGCGGCGCCAGCGTATCCACGGCCCGGCTACTCTTTCATCAAATCGAGTCCGTCGACATCCATCTGCCGGCCAGCCCGGTAGACCTGCACGATGATCGCGATGCCGACCACCACCTCGGCCGCGGCGACCGTGATCACCAGGAAGGCAAAGACGACGCCATCGAGGGAATTGAGGTAGCGGCTGATGGCCGCGAAGGCGAGATTGACCGCGTTGAGCATCAATTCGATGCACATGAAAACGACGAGGGGATTGCGGCGGACCAGGAAGCCGATCGCGCCCATCGTGAACAGCGCGCCGCTCAAGAGCAGAAAGGTATAGGCCGGAACCGGCATCAGCGGATCCTCCGCACCGCCAGGTATACGGCACCCACGGCCGCGATCAGGAGCAACACCGAGGTCACCTCGACCGGGAAGAGGAACTTCGTGTACAGCGCCGTCCCCACGCTCTGGACGTTGCCAACCGCGTTGATCACCTCGGGGGTGAATGGTCCAGACCGGCCGGTCAACCCCTGGTTGACGAGCAGGACGCCGAGCAGGGCGGCGAAGATCACACCGAAGACGATGCCGTAAATCCACTCACCGCCGCGCGCCGGTCCCAACGTGATGTCGGACACCGGATTCATCAGGGCGATGATGAAGACGAAAAGCACCATCACCGCACCGGCGTAGACGATCACCTGGGCGGCGAACAGGAACTGCGCGTTCAACATGAGAAACAGGACGGCCAGGCCGAGCATGTTGCCGACCAGGGCGAGCGCATTGTGGATCGGCCGCCGGAAGGCGACGACGCCGGCGGCGGTGACGAGCTCCCAGGCCGCCACGAGGGCGAACCCGACTACCACTTGCGGGCTACCGGTTGGGCGGACGGCGCGCCGGAGGGGACGGCGGTGTCCGCGACGCTCGCGCTCAGTGGCTCGAGCATGTCCTCCTTGACGGCGATGAACTTGTCCGGATGGTCATCCGCCAGGTCGTAGCGCGGCCCCATCGTGATGGCGTCGTAGGGGCATGCTTCCTCGCACATCCCGCAGTAGATGCAGCGAAGCAGGTTGATCTCGTAGCGCTTGGCGTAGCGCTCGCCTGGCGAGACACGGTGCTCGGGCGTGTTCTCGGCCGCCTCGACCACGATGCAGCCGACCGGACACGCGATCGCGCACAGCTCGCAGCCCACACACTTCTCCAGGCCGTCGGCGTAACGGTGAAGGATATGCTTGCCCCGCTCCCGAGGCGGTACCGCCTTCTGGCGCTCCGGGTATTCGATGGTGACGATTGGCCTGGTGTTGTGCTTGAAAGTCGTCAGCAGCGCGCGGACAATGTAGATCGGACCGAGAAGGATTTCGCGCAGGGCCATCAGAGGGTCCCCTCGGCTGCCACCACCACGACGGCGGTGATCATCATCATGGCCAGTGACAGCGGGAATAATGATTTCCAGCCCAGCGCCATCAGCCGGTCATATCGCATACGCGGCAACGTCGCCCGCAGCCAGACGTAGACATAGAGCAGCGCGATCACCTTGAGCAGGAACCACCAGGGACCCGGGAGGATGCCGAACGGCCCCCACCAGCCGCCGAGGAAGACGACGGTCGCGATCGAACTGACGATGATCATGTTGATGTACTCGGCCATGAAGAAGAGCGCGAAGCGCATGCCGGAATACTCCGTGTGGTAGCCGGCCACCAGTTCCGTCTCGGCCTCCGGGAGGTCGAAGGGAGCCCGGTTCGTCTCCGCGATTCCGGCGATCAGGTAGAGGAAGAAGGCCGGGAAGAGTGGGATGATGAACCACCAGGTGTGCTGGGCATTGACGATATCGACGAGCCTGAGGGAGCCAGCAAGGATGAAAACCGGTACCAGTGAAAGGCCCAGCGCCATCTCGTAGCTGATCATCTGCGCCGATGACCGAAGGGCCCCGAGCAACGAGTACTTGCTGTTCGAGGCGTAGCCGGCAAGGAAGATTCCGAACACGCCAACCGAGGTCACCGCCAGGTACCAGAGCACCCCGATGTTGACGTTCATGACGTACCAGCCGATCGAGTGGCCGAAGAGGCGCAGCGGGCCGGGCCCGCTGATGGGAATGATGGCGAAGCTGGACAGAGCCGCGCACACCGAGATCAGGGGCGCCAGCAAATAGAGGAAGCGATCCCGGCCGGACGGCGTGCTGCTGGACTTGAAGAACAGCTTGAGCCCGTCCGCGGCCGGCTGCAGCAGTCCCCACGGCCCAACGCGGTTCGGCCCCGGCCGCTGCTGCAAGCGCGCCTGCACCTTGCGCTCGAAGAGGGTCAGGTACGCGAAACCGGTTAGGAGACCGCCGATCACGATGGCCGCCTTGATCAAGGTCACGACGACGACTTCGAGGGTCATCCCGGCTCACTCCAGAGGACGCGTTCTCCCCGGTTCAAGGCCGCATACGGCGGCAGGCTTCCCACCAGCTCGGCCGTGATGTCGGCAACCGACTCGTAAGCCCAGCCGGCGCCAAGCCCATTGGCGATCTCCTGGAAGACACGCCAATCCTCCAAAACCCAGTCAGCATCGAGGCCTCGGGAGATCCGCTGCACCCGGCCCTCCATGTTCGTGACGGTGCCGTCCTTCTCCGTAAAGGCGTGACCGGGAAGGATGACGTGCGCCATCTCATCCAGTGGCGACGGCTTGAAGCGGTGGAAGACGATCAGCGGCAGGGTCGGCAACCACATCGACTCCGCATCGCTGGGCGTGAAGCCATGCAACGGGCTGGACTCGTGAACGTAGAGCGCGCGAAGCCCTGCCCCCGGCCATTCCGTCCTGCCCTTCCCTGCCTGGCCGTTGAGGGACGCATAACCAGGCCCGAGGTGCGGGAGGATCCCGAGATCCTTGGCGCCGCGGCCGTTCGGCCCGGTGGTCACGAGCAGTCGACGCACGCTACCCTTGACCTTCCGTTGGAGCTTGCTCTGCAGCTCGACGGCTGCCGCCTTGTTAGCCTCGGTCGCCAGGATACCGACGACCGTGCAATCCGGGCGCACGCCAGCGACCGCCTCAGCCACTTGGCCGGCGCCCACCTTGAGCACCGTGAGCCCCTTGCGCTGAGCCTTGAACAACCGAAGGTGAAGGACCGGTGCGGCATCGATGACCTCCTGCCCGCCCAGCACGACCGCACAGTCGAGGCGCTCGATGTCGGCGATCGCCAGGCTCATGTCGTCCGGTTCGGCATCGGGAACCGCGGCGCTCCGGTGGTCCAGGTGCGGTGACCGCAGGACCTCGCGAAACAGACGCCGGAAGAGGACCAGCTCCTCGTTGGTGTCGGCGGGTGACGCCCAGCCGGCGGCCTGCCCGCCGGCCCGCTTCAGGGCGTCGACGGTGAACGCGATCGCGTCCTCGTAAGCCACTTCTTCCAGCCGGCCGTCCCGCCGAACGCGCGGCCGCTCCATCGACTGGCGCTGGAAATTGGGGAAGCTGTAGCGGCCGTAGTCGCAGAGCCAGCTGTCATCAACGGCGAGGTTCTCGCGTGATTGAAATCGGCCGATCTTGTTGTTGCGGGCGTCGATCTGGATATTGCAACCCATGCTGCATCCCGGGCAGATGCTCGGTGTGCGATCCAGATCCCACGGCCGGCTGATGAACCGGTATTGCCGCGATGTCAGGGCTCCCACCGGGCAGATCTCCGTCCAGTTGCCCTGATACGCAGATTTGGCCGGCTCGTCGTTGAAGGTGCCGATGATGGTGTGGACGCCACGCTGGATCAGGGCCAGCTCGCGCTCCCCAGAGATTTCTTCGCTGAAGCGGGTACAACGCCAGCAGAGGACGCAGCGCTCACGGTCGAGAAGGATCTTGTCGGAAAGCGGCACCGCCTTGTCGAAGTGCGCTTTGTCGAACTGGTAGCGGCTCGCGCCCGGGCCGTATTGGTAGGTCTGATCCTGCAGCGGACATTCGCCGCCCTTGTCGCAGATGGGGCAGTCGAGCGGATGGTTGATCAGCAGAAACTCGAGTACGCCCTTCTGGTACTTGTTGACTTGCTCGGTGGTCGTCTTGACCACCATGCCGTCGGCGACGTAAACGGCACAGGCGGGCTGCAGCTTGGGCATCTTCTCGACCTCGACGAGGCACATCCGGCAGACGGCGACCGGCGCCATTTTTGGATGGGAGCAGAAGATGGGGATGTCGATGCCAATCTTCTTGGCGGCGTCGAGGATAAGGGTCCCCTTGGGCACCGTCACCGACTGGCCGTTGACGGTGAGGGTGACCTGTTCGGTCTGCACCGTCGCCATCAGGCGACCGCCTCCTGGACCGACTTCTTGAAGGGGCAACCCTTTTCCGAGATGTGCTCCTGGAATTCTTCGCGGAAGAACTTGATCACGCTCCTGGGGAACCAGGTCGAGGCATCACCCAGCGGACAGAAGGAGCGTCCGTCGATGTTGTAGCCGATGTCGAGCAGCAGGTCGATGTCGCCCGGCTTGGCATCGCCCGCTTCGAATTGGTCGAAGAGATTCGCCATCCAGAAAGTGCCCTCGCGGCACGGCGTGCATTTCCCGCAGCTTTCGTGATGGAAGAACTTCACATAGCGGCGCGCGGCGTCGACCATGCAGGTGGTCTCGTCCATCACAACCATCGCCCCGGCGCCGGCCAGCGAGCCCGCTTTCTGGATCGCGTCGAAGTCGAGGGCGACGTCGAGGTGCTCGGGCAACAGCACCATCATCGAGGCCCCGCCGGGCTGGAACGCTTTGAGCGTGCGGTTCTTCCAGACGCCGCCGCCGTGCTCCTCGATCAGCTCGCGGATCGGGGTGCCGTTTTCCAGCTCGTAGTTGCCCGGCCGGTTGACGTGCCCGCTCATGCACCAGACCCGGGTCCCCCTTCCGGTGGGCGTGCCGATCGCGGCAAACCAGTCGGCCCCGTTGAGCACGATGTGCGGCAGGTTGCAGACGGTCTCCACGTTGTTGACCACGGTCGGCTTCCCGTAGAGGCCCTTGACCGCCGGAAAGGGAGGCTTGAGTCGGGGCTCGCCCCGGTATCCCTCCAGCGAGGTCAGCAGGGCGGTCTCCTCTCCGCAGATGTACGCGCCGGCGCCCCGGTGGAGGATGACATCGATGTCGTAGCCCTTACCCAGCACGTTCTTGCCAAGGTAGCCTGCCTGCCGTGCCTCGTCGATGGCGGTTTCCAGCGCCTCCGTCTGCGGCAGGTACTCACCCCGGATATAGATGAAGGCGAGGTTACAGCCGATCGCATAGCTGGCGATCAGGATCCCCTCCAGCACCTGGTGCGGGCTCTTCTCGATCAAGTAGCGATCCTTGAAACAACCGGGTTCACTCTCATCCGCGTTGCAGACCAGGTAGCGCGGATACATCCCCTTGGGCAGGAAACCCCACTTGTTTCCGGTCGGAAATCCGGCTCCGCCGCGGCCCCGCAAGCCGCTTTTCTTGACCAGCTCCACCAGCTCGTCGGGCTGCATCTCGAGCGCCCGCTTGAAACCGGCATACCCGCCGGTTTTCTCGTAGACCGATAACTGGTGCAGATTCTCGGTGGCGAAGTCCTTCGTCAAAAGCGGCTTGATGGCCATCAGTTCTGGCTCTTCTTGGCGCGTGGCCTCGGGCTCGGGCGTTTCGGTTCCGCATCATGCGAGGCCGGCGTTGTGCGCAGCCGCTCGATGATGGCGTCGATCCGCTCGGGGGTCAGGTCCTCTTCGAAGCGATGATCGACCTGCATCATGGGCGCGCCGCCGCAGGCGCCCAGGCATTCGATCGTGGAATGCCACGTGATCGCACCGTCCGCGGTTGTTCCTCCATCACGAACGCCGAGCTGACGTTCGAGGTACGCCACCATCTCGTCGGCACCCCGCAGCATGCAGGGGGCGTTGATGCAGATCACGACATCGTGGCGCCCCTCCGGCCGGGTAAGGAACATGGAATAGAACGAGGCGGTGGCCTCGATCAGCGACGGCGGCAGGCCCAGATGCTCCGCGATCTCATGCATGGCCTCGTCGGTAACGTAGCCCTGCTCATGCTGCGCCGCCCATAACGCAGGGATGATCGCCGACTGCCTGGATGGATATCGCGCGGCCAGGTCCTTGATCTGCTCGGCCGTCGCCTTCGCCAGCGCCATTAGCGGTCCACATCTCCGAGGATGAAGTCCATGCTGCCCATGATGGCGATCACATCCGCGACCAGGACGCCCTGCACCATCTTCTTGAGCGGCTGGAGGTTGCAGAATGACGGCGGGCGAACCTTCATGCGATACGGCTTGTTGGTGCCGTCCGAGACGAGGTAAAAGCCCAGCTCGCCGCGCGGGCTCTCGACGAACGCATAGACGTCGCCGAGCGGGCCCTTGAAGCCTTCACTCACCAGTCGGAAATGATGGATGACGGCTTCCATGCTCTTGCTCAGCTCGGCGCGCGGCGGGAGGGCGACCTTGCGGTCGCTGGTCAGCCACGGACCGCCGGGCAGTCTGTCCAGCGCCTGCTGCAGGATCTTGAGACTTTCCCGCATCTCCTGGACACGCACCCGATAACGGTCGTAGCAGTCACCGTTCCTGGCGAGCGCCACCTGAAAGTCGTACTGCTCGTAGCCGCAGTAGGGAAACGCCTTGCGGACGTCGTAGTCGATGCCGGAGGCGCGCAACATCGGGCCGGTCACCCCGGTTTCGATGGCCTCATCACGCGACAACACGCCGATTCCCTCGAGCCGCTGTCGCCAGATGGGATTGGAAGTCAGCATCGCCTCGAAATCGTCGATGCGCTTGGGCATGACGTCGATAAAGCGCTGCAGCTGGTCGATCCAGCCCTCCGGAAGATCCCAGGCGACGCCACCGACGCGGGTAAACGAGGTCATCATCCGGACCCCGGAGTAGGCCTCGTTCAGATCGAGCACCAGCTCGCGGTCCCGCCAGGCGTAGAAAAAGCCGGAGTACACGCCTAGGTCCAGGCCGGCCGTGCCCAACCAGAGCTCATGGCTGGCGATCCGAGCCAGCTCCATCATCAGCACCCGTATCGCCTGCGCTCGGGGCGGAACCTCGACGCCGATCAACTTTTCTACCGCCATCACGAAGCCGACGTTGTTGATCGGGGGCGCCAGGTAATCCATCCGATCGCTAAAAGTGATGCCCTGGGTGTAGGTCTTGTCCTCGAAGGATTTCTCGAATCCGGTGTGGAGGTAGCCGACATCGGGATCCGCATCGCGCACGATTTCGCCGTCGAGCTTCAGGCGGACCCGGAGCACGCCGTGCGTGCTCGGATGCTGGGGCCCCATGTTGAGCTCCATCCATTCCGATTCAGGCTCGTGCTCCGGGCCAAACGCTTCCTGGGTGATGCGGGTTTCCATCTCAGCCACGGATGGCGTCAGGCTCCAGCCCTTCGAGTTTCTGGTCGCTGAAGATGACCGGCTCCCCAAAGGAGACGTAGTCCTTGCGCAGCGGGAACCCTTCCCAGGTGTCTGGCATCAGGATGCGGCGCAGGTCGGGATGGCCGTCAAAGCGGATGCCGAACAGGTCCCAGGTCTCGCGCTCGTGCCAGTTGGCGGCGGGCCAGACCGGGGTCAGGCTGGGGGCGTGTGGATCCGGCATCGTGGCGGTGGTCTTGATCCGGATCCGGGTCTTGTTTGCCAGCGAGCGCACTTCCCAGACCAGCGTGAATCGTGGATTGCGCGCCGGCCAATCGACGGCTGTGGCATAAAGGAAATAGTCGAATCCCTCATCCTCTTTGAGGTAACGGGCCAGCTCCATCAGCGCGCCTGGTTCGACGACAACACTCAGGTCGCCGCGGAAGTCCGAGCTTTCCTGCAGGGCTTGCTTGAACCGATCGCCGATCCGCTGCACCAGCGCATCGGTGGGCCTCACACTCATCCCGCCGACCTTCCCCTAACGCACAAGGGCCCGGCGGTCAGGCCGAGCGCTTGACCAGCGGCTCACCACGGATCTTGCGCTGGAGCTTGACGACGGCATCAATCAGGGCCTCCGGCCGCGGCGGGCAGCCCGGGAGATAGATGTCGACGGGGACGATCTTGTCGACACTCTGGACAATCGCGTAGTTGTTGAACATGCCGGCAGAGGACGCACAGGCGCCCATCGCGATCACCCATTTGGGCTCCGGCATCTGGTCGTAGATCTGACGGAGCACCGGCGCCATCTTGATCGAAACCCGTCCCGACACGATCATCAGGTCCGCCTGCCGGGGTGAAGCTCGAAAGAGCTCCGATCCGAAGCGGGAGAGGTCGTGCCGTGGCCCGACGGTTCCCATCATCTCGATGGCGCAGCAGGCGAGCCCGAAGAGCGCCGGCCAGATGGCACTCGAGCGGCCCCAGTTGATCACCCTGTCGAGCGTGGTGGTGAGCACGTTGTCGCCCAGCGCATTTAGTGGCGTGGGCCCGGCGGCACGGCCGGTAGGGGTCGGCACCGGGCGGAGCTTCAGCTCCCCCATTCGAGCGCTCCCTTGCGCCAGGCGTAGATCAACGCTACCAGCAGGATGGCGGCGAACACCGCCATCTCGATGACCCCGAACCAGCGCAATCCCTTGACGATCACCGCCCAGGGATAAATGAAGATGGCCTCGACGTCGAAGATGATGAAGAGCATCGCGGTCAGGTAGAAGCTGACGGCAAAGCGGCGGCGCGCACCGGTGCGGGGCACGATCCCGGACTCATAGGGCAGATCTTTGGCTGCGGAGCGCCGGCTGCCGGCCAGCCAGGGCGGAAGAAAAAGGGCGATGAAGCCGAAAACGAGGACCGCAGCAAGAAAAATGAGCAAGGGAAAATAATCGCTCAGCACGGTACGCGGCTAAGTCTAACAAAGCTCTTTCTGAATACCGACGGCAGATCTGAGCCCATCGCGTCGAATCAGGTCAGGGCCCTATGAGCGTAAGTCCTCCAGCTCCCACAGGGCACCCGGATGGTGGGCTGGCGGGAAGCGCCCGTCCGGATTTTCCTCCAGCATCTGGCGGCTGTGCTTCCGAAACCTGCAGACGGTGCACATGTACTGAGCCGGCACCGGGATGCGGTCGCCAGGCTTGAAGCGGTCGCCGATCCGTACGCTCTTGCCTGGCTCGGGCCGCGGCGCCACCGGGCCGGGTGACCAGGCGCCGCTCTCCACCAGTGCCCGCGGCGGGACCGAGCCGTCGGCATCGGGTTTGACCGCCGCAGCCGACTTCGGTTTAGGAAAGAACGAAGCGGCAGGCACGCCGGGTCGGCGCGGGTCGCGCGTCCAGCCCAGCGTATTGATCTCGCGCAACCAGCGTTTGAGGTAGATGGTCCGCTTCACGTCGCTGATGTCGACGATCTCCGTGAACGGGATCGACAGGTCGGGCTGTCCCCGGTCGACCACCCGCATGAAAGAGTCCTTCGAGAGGAAGATAGATTGGGCAGGGCCGTCGAAGACCTCCTGCACGACGCCCAGTTCGCCGTCTCGCGCCTCCACGCCGTAGCCGAGCTTGACGACCCAGTCGACTACGGGCATGAGGAAACTCCCACGGCCATGGAATGGCGGGTATTGTAAGTCACGTGGGCGTTAAGAGGTTCGGGCCCAACACGGCGGAGGTCGAGGCGTTTCTCGACCGGCTCCGTCGCCTGACCTTGGCGGAGTGGGAGGAGGTGATGAAGGCGGCTCCCGGGGTGGGAGCCATCCCGGACCTGGAGATCAGGCAGTCGCCCGAGTATTTTCAGGCCCTCGACAAGGCAACGAGAGTGGCCAAGAGCCAGATCTTTCCCGGATCCGAGTCAGCCTTCTACGACGCGATGCGGACCGCCCAGCTGGTCGCCGATGCCAGCGCCTTTCAGCCCTCGACCCGACCCGAGCCAGCGAGCTCTGCCGTGGTGGACGATGAGCGCCTGTCGCCCGAGGCAGAGGCCGAGGCCATCACCCGGATCATGTCCACCGCCTATGAGGAGGAATCCTGGCGCCGGGTGATGAATGCCTGCATGATCGCGGCCGGCGCCCTGGTCGTCCGGCGGGCGCTACCGGTCGAGCAATTCAAGACCCTTTTTGGCCCCTTCGCCAGCCTTTAGCTGACCGTTACTTGCCCGCTCGATGCCGGACTCAGGCCGGTAGCCGCGCCGGTTAGCACGTAGGGCGTAACGGATGCCTTGTCGATGCTGCAACCATCGAATGTCGCGACGCCGTTTGTAACCGTGGCGGGGGTCGTTGTGCAGGTCAGGGCTGCGGTCGGATCGCCACCGCTGCGCCCTAGCGTGATGCCAGTCGTGCTATCGGTATCCACGATGTTTCCGAGGGAATCCTCCACCGACACCACCGGCTGGCTGGCAAAGGCCACGCCGGACGCTGCGGTGCTGCTCGGCTGCGTCATGAATACGAGCTGGGTGGGCGTGCCGGCTTGAATCGTGGTGCTGCTGCTCAGGCCCGAGGTCAGCGACGAACTGCTCGCGGTCAAGGTATAGCTTCCTTTCTTATCGACGCTCAGAGCCGTAAAGCTGGCCACGCCGTCGACGGCAGGTGTGGAGGAGACGCCCGAGAGGGTCGCCGCGCCCGGGACGGTAAGCCCGAGCGAGACCGTGCCACCAAAGTCGGTGACGACGTTCCCCGAGACGTCCTCGACCAAGACCGCTGCCGTGAACGGCGAACCCGCGACGACGGACGCCGGTGGATTGGTCATGAACTCCACCTTTGAGGCGGCGCCAATTGTGGTCAGGCTGTCGGTCGTCGGCTGGATGGCGGTTCCGTTCGCGCCTGGCACCTGAAGCCGGTAACTGTAGGTCGACGACGGGTTGAGCCCGGTGGCGGCCACCGTGACGTTGAGCGGCGTCACCTTGTCCGAAGGGGTCGGCGTTGCGTAACTGTGCTGGTCGAACGGGCTTGCCGTGTTGGTGACGACAAACTGAGCCTGCGTGCCATTTGCCCACCCATTCGGGTCGATGCGACCGTGCAGCATCGCGCTGCCGGCGCCGATCATGTCCGCCGGGGCGTTCACGGTGACGCTCGGCAGGCCGGTCGTGTCTGCGCTGAAGGTCTGGGCGTTGGGCGTCATCAGGTTGTGCAGCGGATCCGGAACGCAATCGTGCGCGCCGCTGGCGGATACCGTGTACGTGCCACCAGAGGCAAGCGAGTGGTCGATGGGCGCCGTCCCCTTCCAGGTCCTTGGAGTCTGTGAGGTGGGTGAGAAGCTGACCGGCGTACTGGCGTAGGTAACAACCGGCACCATTGACTCCTGATTCATGTCGCGGCTGAATGTGAGAGTGGCCTCGAGGAGTCCCGTGCCCAGCGAGCCATTGGACTTCACCGGATCGAGCGGCTGGGTGCTGCTCGGCTTGCCCGTGACCGCAATCGCCACCGTGGGACGCTGCGTATGGAGATACGTTAGGACGGTCAAGCCGGAAAGTTGGCCGGTGCCGGGCCCAGTGTCCTGACCCCACCAGTTGCTCTCGGCGCTGGGAGCCGTGATGGCGTTCTGATTGGCACTCACGCCGACGCCTGGAACGAAATCGCTCTCCTTAACCGCCAGCCCGCCGTCGCCCTTGAGGCCACCCGACTGAAAACTCGAGCACGCAACCGTGACGGCGGCGCTGCTTGTTTGAATCGCGGGGACCGCGTCGTTGGTGAAGACGTTGCGCCCCAGGTCGGCCGGCGCGTTCTGGAGATTGATAGACACACCGCTGACCTGGTCGAACTGGTTGTCGGTGATCGTATCCGTGGACCCGCTGTTCGTACTGTCGATGGCGTCCTGTCCAATCCGCTGAAAGGCGACCTTCGACACGGTCACCTGGGACCCGCTTACCGCGATGGCGTTTTTCTTGATGTCGCGCATCGCACCACCGGCGAAGGACAGGGGACCGTTTACGGTGAGTCCATCGTCGAAACTGATCGTCGTGTTAGTCAGAGTGGCCGCGCCGCTCACGTTGATGCCATTCCAGTCGCCGGGGGCGGCCAGGGTGGCGGGCAGTACGGGACAGGCATCGGGCACAAAGACCGAGGCACAGGCGCTCATTCCCGGGTTGTCCTTGAGACTCGTAAAGATCGCGCCGGTGGCTTGCAGGCCGCCATTGTTGATGGTGACGCCACCGTTCAGTATCTTGACGACGTCGGCGCCGGACTTCGCCATCATCGTTCCATCCACCGTCAAGGAGCCGTCGAGCAGGTACCCGAAGTTGGCGGACCCCGATGCCGCGGTCAGCCAGGTTAGGCCCTTTGTCGCCTCGCCATGGAAGACGATCGCATCCAGACCATTTCGGAGGCCATGATTGCCTTGCACTCTTGGCGTGGAGCCGGGGAGCGTCTCGAAATCGGCTTTAACGCTGCTCAAGTAGATGGCCGGATAGCGCAGCGGTGGTGCCGGCGCCGGCAGCGAGCGGCTCACCTCGTTGTCCGTCAGCGTGAGATTGTCGGCTCCCACGAGCCGGATGCCGTAGGTGCCGGCGTCCGTCACGATATTGTTCGCTACTTCAGCTGGCTGGCCCGACAAGCCGTTGGCGACGACCCCATCCTTTGCCGTCCGACTGATTGTCACGCCCTTGACCTTGAACCTGATGCAATCGGCGACCGGCTGGGTGGCGGAGCAGTTTGCAGGGCTCAAGAAGCTGGCAATCACGCCGTTCCCCCCGACGTCGCGGATCACGCCTCTCACCAGAGAGATCGGGGTATCGAGGCTGTTGATGCCGTCCTTGCTGGCCAGCTCGACCGTCGTATCGGTGAGCTCAAGACGGGTGTTGGGCGGCGAAAGGTCGGCCAAGCC
Organism: Chloroflexota bacterium; assembly: GCA_005881175.1. Lineage (GTDB taxonomy): Bacteria > Chloroflexota > Dormibacteria > CF-121 > CF-121 > CF-13. Next base: position 7,224 of record VBEN01000026.1, on the reverse strand, counting down.
GATGGGACCGCTGTCGATCGAGATCCCGGTGGCGGCGTATTTGATGTCGGCCGTGTTGATTTTCGCGCTCCCCTTGTGCCCCGCTACGTCATGGGTGATCACGAGACCTTCCCAGGCGCCCGGCGTCGAAACGCTGTCACAGGGTGCGAAGTAGGATGGGCACGATCGGGGGCTCCCCGCCACGTCCCTCATCGTCGTGAAGGTTTTGGGACCCGGATCGTTCGCGTCCAAGCTGCCGCCCCGGATCGTGATCGGCCCACCCAGCGTTTCCACCACGGCGTTGGCCGGAACTTTCAGCGTGTAGCCATCCACCGTCAAGCCGCCGTCGAGCAAAAAGCCGAGAGGGTTCGTCGGCAGGGAGGCTCCGACCATCCACGACGGATTTGTCGGGGTAATCCATGTGAGATTGCCAGTCGCGACTCCGTCAAACACGATCGCGTCCAGCCCATTGTTGCGGCCTACGTTGCCCCGAATATTCTGGTCGAATGCGGCCCGCACATTGCTGAGGTAGATGGCCGGATAGTGAACGTCGTTCGGCCCGACTCGGCCAAAACTCGTGCTCACATTGTTGTTGCGCAGCACTAAGTGGTCCGCCGCGCTGAGCCGGATCCCAAACGTGCCGGCATCCTGGACACTGTTGTCGCTGATCCAGACCGGTCGTCCAGCGAGCGCCTGGCCGAGGATGGCTTCGGCGCTCGTGGAGACGAACCGGTCGCCGCTGAGACGCAATGCCCCGCTGGACGCCCCGGCGAAGTCTGCCGTGATGCCGTGGACGCCCTGGCTGATCGTGGAGTTGGTAACCGTGATCGATGTCTTTACCGTGTTGATGCCATCGATTTTGCTGGGGCCGATGCTACTGCCGGAAACCACCAGGCCGAAGCTCGAGGAGGCATAGGTCGAGGTGGCCCCACCATTGATCAGGATGCCGGTGCTGGCGTATCGGACCGCCGCGTTGACGAGCGTGGCATCGGTGCCATTCGTCAGGTTGATACCGCCCCAGTCGCCCGCGGCGGGGGCTGGACAGCCGGGGACCAGCGCCGCTGGGCAGCCGACTCCGGCGGTCGTGTCGCCCAGGCTGGTGAAGACCTTCTGGCCACTGTTATTGAGGTCATCGGCGCGCAGGCGTCCGCCCTTCAGATTGATGGTGCCGTTGCGGATCTTGACGATGTCGCCAGCGTTCACCGTCATTGTTCCGGTCATGTTGAGGTTGCCGTCGAGGATGTAGCCCAGCAACCTGGTGGGGTTGGCAGTGGTTCGAGCGCTGAGCCAGGGCAGATTCCCATCGACGTTGCCGTCGAAGGCCAGCGCGTCGACGCCGTTGGCGGCGCCTTTGTTTCCGGTGATCAGGTTGCTTCCGGGGACGGCCACATCGAAATTGGCATGGTCGACCTGGTTCAGGTAGATCGCGGGAAATCCCGCCGCACCGTTCGTGACGGTGTTGTTCGTGAGCTTCAGAATGGATGCCTTGCTGAGGCTGATGCCGAACGCGCCGGCATGGTCAACCCGGTTGTTGGTGAGCGCCACGATCTGACCTGTAAGCCCGGTGGCTCGAAGTCCCTCCTGGCCGGTCGACGTGATCACAGCCCCATCGGCCGTCAATCGGGCGCCAGAGCCGGCGCCGGTGAGATCGACCGCAATACCCTGGCCGCCCAGATTGGTGAACGCGCCCTGAGTGACGGACAACGGCGATTGGGTCGTGATGCCGTTGCCCACGGTGTTGCTGATGCTCGTCTGGGCCAGCAGCAGGTTGGTCGGGGCCGGCGTCGCAGGAGGTTTGTTCATGGTGATGCCGGTCCTCGGATAGCGAATCGCGGTCGCGGTCAGGGTGTTCACCTGCCCTGGATCAAGCACAAAGCCACCCCAGTCGCCGGCACGCTGCGCCGGACAGAGGCCAGACAGCCTTGGCACGAACACCGACCCACAACTTCGCATCCCGGACACTTGCTCCTTGAGGCTCGTGACGACGGCCGCATTGGCGCTCAATCCGCCGCCGCTTACCGTAATGGTGCCGCCCAGGATCGGCGCATAGGCGCCCGCGCCGAGGGCCAGTGGTCCATTTACATTGAGATCACCGTCGACGATATAGCCGAGGAGACCACTCGCCCCTACGGTCTGCCACTTCAGGGGCCTCGGACTGATGGCCGTGCCGGCCGTGGTGCCATGAAAGACGATGGCATTCAGGCCGTTCCCATTTCCGGTGTTTCCACTGATCACCGCCGGATCCGCTGATGGCGGAGTCACACTCGCCGGCGGATTGAAGTCGCCGGCCGTCAGCCCATTGAGGTAGATGGCCGAGTACGTGACGGGGCCGGTTCCGCTGCCGGTGACGTCGTTATCGCGGAGGGTGGGCCGGACGGCGCCCTGGACATTGATGCCGAAGGCACCGGCATTTCTGATGATGTTGCCCCGGATATAGACAGATTGCGGGCCGAGAACGACGGAGCCCAGCATTTGGCTGGACAGGGCCGAGGCCCGAATGGCTTCGTTGACGCTGCCGTCGAAGTGGTTGCCGGCGAGCTTCAATCCGCCGTTGAGCGGGCCGACGCCGCTGTAGTCGGCATCGACGCCACGGTTGCCGATCGGCGAAGAGCCGCTGCAGCTGGTCGTCGGGCAGGTGAAGCTATTGGCCAGCAAAGCGATCGGCGTATCCAGGGCGACGATGCCATCGGCAAACGTCGGGCCGATCGCGCTGTTCGAGACGACCAGCCCGAACTTCGAGCCGTCGGCCGCCGGCGTCATGATCGTCAAGGGCGGAGATCCTGCGGGCGGTGTGGAGATCGCGCCGTTCGCGACTGTGATGGCCACCGTCGCATAGCGGATGTTTGCGTGGTTGATGGTGGCGTTGGCACCGGCCCCAACAAGCTTGATGCCGCCCCAATCGCCAGCCGGCAAGGGCAACGGCGGCGAGCACACCTGCACGAAGACGGAGCAACCCGCGTCGATGCCCGCAGTCGCATCGCGCAGGCTGGTGAAGGTCTTTGAGCCGGAATCGCTGGCATCCAGGGTGACTCCATTCAAGTTCAGACTCCCACCCTGAACCTTGACGACGCCATCATGGGGAACTCGAAAAACGCCGCCCGTCATGTTCAGGCCGCCATTGAGGAGGTAGCCAAGCGGCTTGTTCGTTGTCGTCGATGCCGTCTTCCAGCTAAACGTTTGCGAGGTCACCCTGCCGTTGAAGACGATGGCTTCGAGGCCATCGTTATAGCCGGCGTTATCTTTCACGTTCGACTCGAGATCCACCGTGGCGTTGCTGAGATAGATCGGGGGAAATTTGTTCGGCACGTTGCTCGAGCAGCTGACCTTGGGATCGGGCGACCCCGTCCCATTGCAGTGGAACGTGTTATCCAGCATCTGCGGATTCGAAGGGTTGAGGAGCTCGACACCATACGAGCCTGCCCGGAAGAAATCGTTGTGGTTGATCAGGGCAGGCTGCGCAGCGTGATCCACGAAGGTTGCCTGGATGGCGTCATTACCGATTGTTCCGGCGGCGCAGGGTTGCAGCGGCGGACAGTCCTTTTCGGCGAAAGGCACCGAGCTGCCGAAGGTCATGTTCTGAACTTTCAAGGCAAGGCCTCCGGCAGGGATGGCGGGCGCACGGTTGTCAAAGCTGGCCCGGATGCCAAAGGACCCGATGTTGTTGAGCGTTCCGAAGCGGCCGTCCCGCTGGCCAGTGATGGCGATCGGCGTGTTGAGCGCATCGATCCCGTCGAAATACGAGACCACGATGCCGCTGTACTGAACCGTCAGCCCGTAGTGGTTGTCGTCCGGTGATGACGTCGCCCCGCTGGTGATGTTGATCCCCGTCAGCGCATGCTGGATGCTGACGTAGGACAGTGACGCGTCACCCTGGCGGTTAGTATTGGCAGCGATCCGGATGCCGTCCCAGGATGCGACGTCGGGTTCAGCATCGAACGTGACGCTGTTGTCGGCTCCAGTGCCGATGGTCTGCAGCTCTCCCCCCGCGACGTAGATGCCCGCCCCGTGCGAGAAAATCTGGACCGGCCCCTGACTGCCGTCGATGACGAGTCTTGACTTGTCGCCGACGACCACGCCGGGCGGACTGAGGGGCTCGGACTCGGCCGCAGGTGGAAATGGGGCACAGGCCGAGGGATCGCTCGGAATCGTGCTGGGCAGAATGTACGGACTACCGGCCGCCGTCCACCTGGTCTCGCCGGCCGGAAGGAGACAGGGCACCTCGGTGGGTCCACCGGTCACGGCAAGGGTCTGCTGCTGCAGGTGGACAGCAGGCTGCGCCGTACCGCGTGCCATCAGCAGGGCGGCTCCCAGGATTGCAAAGCCCAGTTTCCACGGGCCGCCGCGGAGAACGATTGAGCGCAACGCCGGCAAGTGGCGGCGGTGCAGGATCTGTGGCCTCACTCCCTCCCTCGGCACGTCTCGGCCCGCCCGTAGGCGGTCGACATGGTTTCAGCGGCGACTTTTGACGTTAGGCGACCGGTTTTGGACCGTCAAGCAAATTGCGCGAAACTCCGAGCATCCTGCCCATTCGGGCGCGGCGCTTTGCCCTCCTAGGCGGCTACGTCATCTGCCTTACGGGCGGTGGCCTTGCGAGCGGCCGCCAGCAGGTCCTGGGCGGTGAGCGCATCCCCGTGATACTCGGCCGCGCCCCAGTGAATCGAGATCCGTTCTGATTGCAGGCCAGCCTGGATCCGGCGGGCCAGGACGCCGGCCTGCTCGGCGTCGATGCCGGGGGCCAGGATGGCGAAGTCGTCGCCAATCCAACGGGAGGCGACATCATCAGTTCGGATCGAACTTTGAATCGCCCTGGCGATCCGTCTGAGAACCGCGTCCCCGGCCCGATGGCCGTAGGCGTCGTTCACCTCGCGAAGATTCTCGACGTCCAGCATCAGAAGAGTCCCCCATGATTGCGGCCGCAGGAGCTGGGTGTTGACGGTCTCCTCGAACGCCCCGCGGTTGATCAGTCCGGTCAGCGGATCGATGGTGGCGGCCGCGGCTAGCCGGTCGATCAACCGAGCATTCGCCATCGAGACCGCCGCCTGGTTGGCCAGGATGGTCAGCAAGCGGAGCTGGTCGAGGGAGTATTGATTCAGTCCCAGCTTGAGAACGACGATGACGGCCAGGATCTGATCTTCGAAAACCACCGGCACGGCCAGCATGGACTCGTCGACCACATCGGTCCCGGCCACGTGCGCCGCTTTCGGATGGTGCTCGGTATCTCCGAGGACGACGCCCCGGCGCGATTCGGCTACCCAACCGGCGATCCCCTCACCCACATCGACAGCGGCGTTCTGAGCGGTCACCCCGCGATACTCCTCGCGGTCGGTGCCCCGCAGGTAGGCGATGTCCAACCGCGTATGGTCATCATTGATTACCAGCACCCGGCACTGGTCGTGCGGCACGAGCGCGATGATGGTTTCGCCGATCCGGTTGCAAATGTCGGCCACGCTGGTGGCCCGGGCGAGCTGTTGGCCCAACACCTCGATGGTCTGCATGTGCTGGGCCCAGGAGCGCGGTCCCGACAGCGCCACCGCGGGAACCGGCTGGCCGCTCGCCTGGGGCTGCGCCTTGATGTGGGGTGGTTCCTGCTCGATCAGCTGCAGCATGACGTCGACCACGCGGGGGTCGAACTGCTGGCCGGTTTCCTTTCGAAATTCCGCCACGATCTCCGCAAGCGGCAGCGCATTGCGGTAGGACCGATCGGAAGCCATCGCATGAAAGGCATCGCAGGCATGAATGATCCGCGCCTCAATGGGGATCTCCTCACCCTTCAGCCCATCGGGATACCCGGTGCCATTCCACCGCTCGTGCTCGGCCCGGACGATGGGGCCCAGGGGGGCCAGGAACGGGACCGAGGCAAGGATGCGTTCACCAATGACGGGGTGTTCGCGCATGATGGCGAACTCTTCCGGCGTGAGCGGACCGGGCTTCTGGAGGATGTACCCGGGAATACCGATCTTTCCGATGTCGTGGAGCAGCGCTCCGTACTCCAGCAGGCGCAGGGCATCGCCCTGCAGGCCGAGCCGCCGACCGACGTTGACCGCAAGCTCGGCGGTCTCGCGTGAGTGCGCTTCCGTGTACCGATCCTTGGCATCGAGCGTGGCCGCCAGCGCGCCGATCGTCGCCACGTAGCTCTCCTCCTGCTGGCGGCGCCGCCTTTCGGACTCGTTGAGTAGAGCCCGGCGGACGCGGGACGGGATGTAGGCGCAGAGCATGGTTGCCACCGCCAGTACCACCAGGGTTCGGGCGTAGTAGCTGTCCCAACCGTTGATGAAGAGCGGCAATGTGGCGGTCGCCGCGGTGAACAGCGCAATCGCGGCTCCCGCCCTGAATCCGTAGGCCGCGGCCATGAAGACGGCGGGCGCCACGAAGATCGGCAGGATGTGCGAATGGACCCCGCCGGTGTACATCAGCATGAAGCCGAGCAGAGCCAGCCCAGGCATGACGATGACTACGAGGAAGCGCTCCACCGGCACCCGATGCCAGGGGAAAAACCAGCTGACCACCGCCCCCACATAAGAAAGGATGCCGATCAGCCCGATGCCCATGAAATCGAAGTGTGGCGCGCCGATGAAGCTGCTGGCGACATCGACGGTGGCGGCCGTGACGAAGGCGATGGCGGCGATGCGAAACATGGCCGGATGAAAGTCAACGGGAATCCGCTCGTTTTCAGCCATACCGCGCCAAATACAACGCGTATTCAGGCGCCTTCCAGCGGACCGCCGGCCGGACGACAATGGCTCCTATGGCTACGAGGAGGCCGCCGAACGGGCAGGCGCCGGAGCCGCCCCTTCGCGTCGAGAGCCGGGAGGAATTGGTCTACCTCCTCGGGGAGGCCTGCGAGCTCGAGCACGGCCTGTTATGCGAGTACCTCTATGCCCAGTTCTCCCTCAAACGGAGCGTCGCGGAGGGCATAACCCGGGAGCAGCTGGCCCGGATCCAGGCCTGGGAAGCCACTCTGATCGACGTTATCAAGCAGGAGATGCTGCACCTCGCGCTGGCCACCAACATCCTGACGGCGATTGGCGCGGCGCCGCATTTCGAGCGGCCGAATTTCCCCATCCTCAGCCGCTGGTACCCTCCCGATGTCCAGATCGCGCTGGTTCCGTTCGGGGAGCGGGCGCTCCGTCACTTCATGTATCTCGAGCGCCCAGAGGGGATGCCGCTCGAGGATGCGGAAGGGTTCGCCGCGCTTGGCCGGATGCAACCGCTGCGGGGCGACGATCCCCAGTTAACCGCCGGCCC
>VBEN01000065.1 GCA_005881175.1 Chloroflexota bacterium | reverse complement strand
GGCTCCGCGTTCGCAGTCAATCGTCGCGCCCGGCATCGCGCTGCGCCTGACGCCGGCATTGGACTGCTCCGTCACGACGGTCAGTCTCGTCGATCCCGTCAGCCAGAAGGGTGTCCGCCAGGAAGTCGCGCTGCCCGGCTGCATTGACACCCCGCTGATCTTGCCGGATGGCACAGTGCTGCTCGACCAGGCGCTATCACAGACCGCCAACTACTTCCGGTCCGGAACCCATGCCATCCGATACGACTGGCGTACAGGGCGCATCATCAGGCAGTATCCGAATCTGGCGCTGCCGCTGAACGGCGGTCTGGTCTCAAAGGACGGCACGATCGTGTACACGCTGGACCTTTTCTCGCCGAACACCACAGTTGCCCTCACCGATCTGGCATCCGGCGCTCAGATCGCCCATGTGCCCGTCGTGCTCGCGGACAGCGGTGGCGGCGGGGGTCTGGCGCTGTCGGCCGATCAAAGAACGCTCTTTGTCAACGAGGGTTATCAGCTGGCCAGTTTCGATGCGCGGTCAGCCTCAGCTGGTCCGGTCGTCAGATTTGGGGATGACAATATCGGCGCTGGCTCGGCTCATCGCTGGTGGCTTCCGACGCTGACCGAGGCGCAGGCCGCCCTCGATGCAAGTCGCGGCCTCGCGGTCGACCCGCGAGGTCGCTGGGTCGCGGCGGTGGGCTTCAACGACCCGCAGCTCCGCGGGATCTGGCTGATCGGCACGTCGAGCCGGTTCCATCTGATCCGGCGCTTCTATCAATCAGCCGCGCTCACCGCGCTTGCCTTCAGTCTCGACGGAGGGGTGCTGTACGCCCTCGACACGACGGGCCTGATCATCTTCGATCCCGAAACCGGGCGCACAGTGAAGCGATTCACCTACACGGCTGCCGTAGGCGCTTACGGCATTGCCGGAGTGCATGCCCCCTGACGGGAGGGAGCCCTGCCGCAGACCTACCAATGAGGCTCGTTCGCGCCAATCCCGTTACCGTTTGGTTGCGCGTTACGCCTTGTCTTACGAACGGTGGTGCCTTGTAGTGATGAGTGGGAGGCGATCCACTCATGACGATGCTCAGACGACTGGTCCTTTGGGGTGGTACGGGGGCGTTAGTCCTCTGGTTGTCGTCGCTGTTGCTGGGGCCACAAGTTGCAGCACCATCGACCACACAACCTCCCGTCGCACTGCGGCCGTCGTCCTCATCGAGCTCACCCACCGCCAAACCAAGCGGCGGCGCCTCGTCGCATCCGACGCCCGGCACGACAGCGCATCCAACCAACCCCACCGCCAACCCCACCCCCACCCCCAACCCCAACGCCGACACCGACCCCAACTCCAATACCGGCGCTCCCGACGTTCAGCCACGTCTTCGTCATCGTGATGGAGAACGAAGAGTCGACCAGCATCATTGGGAACGCCTCGGCGCCGTACATCAACGGGCTGGCGCGGAGTTATGGGCTGGCGACGCAGTCGTATGCGATCAGCCATCCCAGCCTGCCGAACTACCTCACCCTGACCGCAGGGAGCACTTTCGGCATCACCAGCGACTGCACGACGTGTTGGGTCAACGCGACCAACCTCGCTGACCAGATCGAGGCCAGTGGCCGTAGCTGGAAGACCTATCAGGAGGGCATGCCATCGGCCTGCTTCGTCGGCGATGCCTATCCCTACATGCAGAAGCACAACCCATGGATCTACTACAACGACATCCGGACGAATGCGGCGCGCTGCAGCTCTCACGTGGTGCCCTACACCCAGCTGGCTACCGACCTCGGCAGCGGCTCAGTGCCGAATTACGTCTTCATCACGCCGAACATGTGCAACGACATGCACGACTGCTCCATCGCAACCGGCGACAGCTGGCTGAGTAGTCACGTGCCAGCCATCCTCAACTCGGCCGCATACCGCACCAACGGCGTTCTGTTTATCACCTGGGACGAGGGAAGCACCAACGCCGGATGCTGCACGAATGCTGCCGGTGGACGGATCGCTACCCTGGTGATCTCACCCCTGGCACGGACCGGATTTCAATCCACGGTGCAGGAGACCCACTACAGCCTGCTACGGACCATCGAAGATTCCTGGGGGCTGTCCCGGCTCGGCGGCGCCGCTTGCGCCTGCACGGCGCAGATGCGCGAATACTTCCGCTGAAACGCCCCACCCTGACCCTCTCCCGCAAGCGGCTTTCACGCCTGGGACCAGGTGGTCCCGTCCCAGATCCAGACTTCGTCGGTGCCCACGTTCGTTTGCATCGACTTGCCGCCAAAAACGACGACCTTTGCGTGGGCCTGATCAGCGGCGATCGAGCGGAAATACTCGAATGGCGGGGATGCTCCCGGTCGCCGGGCCCAGGTCTTGCCATCCCAGCTCCAGGTGCCGTCCGCCTCCAGGAGGATCACGTCGTTTCGGCTGTCCTCGTGCGCCATCCGGGCATAGCCCCCAAGCGGCGACGTCGGCGGATGCAATGCAGTCCAATCCGTGCCGTCCCATGCCCAACTGTCGTTGAGCGCGCCAGCCTCGCCGGGCTTTCCACCAAAGTAGAGGATTCCACTCTTGGCTCCGTAAGCGACCCCCGGACCCGACCTGGCAGGCGGCGGGTGGGCTGGATGCCGCTGGCTCCAGGTCTGACCGTTCCACGTCCAGGTGACGGTGGCATCGGCGGGCCTCAAACTCTGCCCGATCAGGGTGACGAGGCGGTTCGCTCGATCGTATTCCAGGGTCGCGTCCGCCATGATCGGCGGGCTGGTTGCCGGATGCTGCTGGCTCCAGTCTCGGCCATTCCATAGCCAGGTGTCATTGCGTCCCGGGTCCGAGTTCGCCGCTCCGCCGCCGAAGAGCACCACTACCTGATGACCAGGGTCGTACGTCATGGCGCCGAAACTGCGGCCGGCTGGAGAACTCGCTGGGTGCTCTTGCGACCACTTACAGCCGTCCCAATTCCACGTATCGGCCAGGGGCGGACTCCCGTCACCGCGGACGCCACTGAACATCAAGACGGTTCGTGTGTCGCCGTCATACGACATGGCCGCGCCGAAGCGTGGTGGTGGACGGCTACCGGGTTCACACGTGGCCGACGCCGACAGAGGCGCCTGCACAGACGAGGAACGGGACGCCGAGGGAGTTGACGCGGCCGGCGAGCCGCAGCTCGAAACGGTAAGTCCGATCAGGAGGCCGGGCCAAAGCGGCCTTCTGATAATCATCGGAACTATTATTTCCGGCAAGGAGCCTACGCTTCGATTGATCCGTTCAGGTGCGGGCGGCCGCTCGATCGTTGGAAAACGGCGATCGCCCAGGTGGACCCCTTGAGTTGACTGCTGAAGCCGACGGTCGAGGGTAAGAGCACCGGAGACTTGAACTCGACTTCAGCGGTGAGCACGTGGGGCAATCGCCCCTCCAATGCGGCGAGGCAACGCGCTTTCAGCCACATGCCATGGGCGATCGCCCGGCGGAAGCCGAACAGACGCGCCACGAGCGGATTGAGGTGGATCGGATTGATGTCTCCCGAGACCGCGGCGTAGCGGCGACCGATGTTTCGTGGGACTCGCCAGATGGCGGTTGGTGCAATTCCCCCACCCTGACCCTCCCCCGGTTGGGGGGAGGGATCTTTTGCCGAGCGCGAAGATCGCGGGCGCTCGCGGCGCAGATAGGTGCTGGTCTCCGCCCACACGGGTTCGCCGGCAACCGTCGCCTCGATGGTCATATCGAACTGCCGGCCGCGTGGATGGGGTCGAAGGTCGGTTGCTCGAACCCGGAGTGTCAGTCGTTCGTCGGCGCGGAGTGTTCGCTGCTGCGTGATGCGGTTGGCAACATGCACCAGGCCCGGTAGGGGAAAAGGGAACGAGGGGTCAACCATCAGCGTCATGGCCAGCGGGAAGGCGAGCACATGCGGGTAGGTGGGCGGCAGGACGTCGGAATGCCGGAAGCCACAGACCTCCGCGTAGCTCGCCAGCTGCTCTCGGTCGATGGTGACGTCGGCCATCTCGACGGAGGTTTCCGGCAACTGGTCGCCGCGGCGGCTTCGCGCGGTGGCAACGGCCTTTGCGTAGAGGCGTCCCAGGCCGGGCCGGTGGTCGAGCTGGACGGTCATGCGCCCAGGATGCTCTGGCCGCAGACTCGAATCACCTGGCCGTTGACCCCGGCCGTCCCGGGCTGTCCGAGCCAGGCCACGGTTTCGGCGACGTCCACGGGCAGGCCGCCCTGGTTCAAGCTGTTGATCCGCCGCCCGATCTCGCGCGTGGCGAAGGGCATCGCCTTCGTCATGGCGGTCTCGATGAATCCGGGGGCGACCGCGTTGATGGTCATGTCGCCCTTGGCCATCACTGGCGCCAGCGCCTGGACCATCCCGATGATGCCGGCTTTGCTCGCGGCGTAGTTCGTCTGGCCGCGGTTGCCGGCGATGCCGCTGGTCGAAGAGATGCAGATCACGCGGCCGCCGGGACGCAGTACGTTTTGATCGAGCAGCGCCTCATTGATGCGCAGCTGCGCGCCGAGATTCACCGCCAGGACGCTCGACCACTGCTCGGCCGGCATGTTGACGAGCGACCGATCCCTGGTGATGCCCGCGTTGTGCACGAAGACATCGACCGCACCGTACCGATCCTTGAGATAGGTGGCGAGTCGGGCCGGAGCATCCTCCGCCGTGATGTCGATCTGGAAGGCGATGGCACCGACCGAGTTGGCCACCTCGGCAAGGGCGGCGCCCTGCGCCGGAACGTCGAGGACGATCACCTGGGCGCCATCTCGCGAGAGGGTTTCCGCGATTGCGGCGCCGATCCCGCGGGCGGCGCCGGTGACGACCGCCACCCGGTCGCGGAGCGGATGATCCCAGTCAGGCGTCGGCATCGGCGTGGCAGGCGTGAGCCGAATAACCTGGCCCGAGATGTAGGCCGACCGACCCGAAAGAAAGAATCGCAGGGTCGACTCGATGGCATCTTCGGCCCCGCCGGCAATATCTATAAGGTTGGCGGTTGACCCCAGGCGAGCCTCTTTGCCGGCCGAGCGGATGAATCCGTCGAGCGCGCGCTGGGCAGCTGCCGCTTTCGGTTGCGGGCAATCCTCCGGTGGGGTGCCCAGGACGATCAGGCGTCCGGACGGGCGGAGATTGCGGAAGGCGGGCGCGGTAAAGGCATGCAGCGCCAAAAGACCGGCGATGTCGGTGATGCCGGTGGCGTCGAAGATGATGGCGGACCAGCGTGAAGGCTCGGCAACGGCGGAGGGAGATTCTCCAACTGAGGCGCCCGCGCGTCCGAGAATTTCGCAGATTGGGTCGCGCAGCTTGCCGCCGGGGGCACCGCCAACCAGCACGGGTCCGTCGACGAGCGGCTGGCCGGGCGCATAGCGCCGGAGCCGGGTCGGGCTCGGCACGCCGGGGATCTTGAGCTTCACGCGGCTTCGAGGATGGCGACAACGCCCTGGCCGCCGGCCGCGCAGATGGAGATCAGGCCGCGACCAGATCCTTTCTGCGCCAGAAGTTTTGCCAGGGTCGTGACGATACGGCCGCCGGTAGCCGCGAAGGGATGGCCGACGGCGAGCGATGAGCCGTTGACGTTCAGTCGAGCTCGATCGATCGGGCCGAGCGGTTTCGATAACCCGAGGTGCTCCTTGCAGTAACTGGGATCCTCCCAGGCCTTGAGCGTGGCAAGCACCGTCGACGCAAACGCTTCGTGGATCTCGTAGAAATCGAAGTCCTGCAGTGCAAGCTTGTTGCGCTCCAGCAGTCGCGGGACGGCGTAGACCGGCGCCATCAGCAAGCCTTCGCCGCCATGCACATAGTCGACTGCCGCCGTCTCGGCGTCGATCAGGTGGGTGAGGATCGGCAGCCGGCGCTCGTTCGCCCACTCGTCGGTGCTGAGCAGGACTGCCGATGCGCCATCGGAGAGCGGCGTCGAGTTGCCGGCGGTCATGGTGGCCGTGCCGTCTTTGCCGAACACCGGCTTCAGCCGGGCAAGCGACTCCATGCTGGCGTCCGGGCGCATGTTCTGGTCTTGTTGCAAGCCGAGGTACGGCGTGACGAGGTCGTCGAAGAAGCCCCGCTTCCAGGCTGCCGCGAGATGGAGATGGCTGGACACGGCGAACTGATCCTGCTCCTCGCGGGTGATGCCCCATTCGCGCGCCGTGATGGCGGCGTGCTCGCCCATCGACATCCCGGTGCGCGGCTCGGCGTTTCGCGGGGTCTCGGGTATCACCTGGGTGGGGCGCAGCTTGCGAAGCAATGCGAGTCGCTGCGGCAGGCTCTTCGCCCGATTGACCTGCAGCAAGACACGCCGCAGATCCTCGTTCACCGCGATGGGCGCGTCGCTGGCGGTGTCGACGCCGGCGGCGATCCCGCTCTCAATCTGGCCGAGCGCGATCTTGTTCGCCACGTGGATGGTCGTTTCGAGTCCGGTGCCGCAGGCCTGCTGGACGTCGTAAGCCGGCGTCCAGGGCGAGAGGCGCGCACCGAGCACCGCCTCGCGGGTGAGGTTGAAATCGCGACTGTGCTTGAGCACGGCGCCGGCCGCGACCTCGCCGAGCCGGGCATTCTGCAAGCCGAAGCGAGCGACGAGCCCGTCAAGCGCAGCGGTGAGCATGTCCTGATTCGATGCCCGGGCGTACGGTCCGTTGGCTCGGGCGAACGGGATGCGGTTGCCGCCCATGATGGCGGCGGGGCGAAGGTCAGCCACGCGTACCTTGTCGGTTATGTGGGCCCAATGTTGTAATAAATGGTACAGATGACTCTGGAGGCTGGGGGGCTGCGCGAATTCCTGGACGGGCGCTGGGGCCGGATCCGCGAAGAGGTCCGTGCTCAGATCCAGGAGACCCCGTTGCTGCGCCCGGTCCATGGCTTACCCACCGAGGAATATCGGGCCCGTGTACTGGAACAGGCCCGCCTGGTAAGCCAAACCAGGAGCGCGTGGCTGTTCTTTCCGCGCGAGTTTGGCGGCGAAGAGGACATGGGCGGCGCGCTCAGCGCCTTCGAGACGATCGCGCTCGTCGATCTCTCGCTGCTGGTGAAGGTCGGTGTGCAATACGGCCTGTTTGGTGGCGTGATCCGGCGGCTCGGCACCGAGCAGCATCGCAAGCGTTACCTGCGTGCGGCGATGACGATGGATCTGCCCGGCTGCTTCGCCATGACGGAGACCGGCCACGGATCGGATGTGCAATCGATCCGGACGACCGCGACCTACGAACCTGCGCGGCAGGAGTTCATCATCGACACCCCCGACGATGACGCGCGCAAGGATTACATCGGCAACGCGGCACGCGATGGACGAATGGCCGCGGTCTTCGCGCAGCTACTCACGGGCGGCCAGGGACGCGGGGTGCATGTCTTCCTCGTGCCGATCCGGGATGAACGCGGACGAGCCTGCCCCGGGGTAAGGATCGAAGACTGCGGCGAGAAAGGCGGTCTCAACGGCGTTGACAACGGACGTCTGTGGTTCGACCAGGTGCGTGTCCCGCGCGAGGCGCTGCTCGATCGATTCGGTGCGGTAGCCCCCGACGGTTCATACACCAGTCCGATCGCCAACGAGACTCGGCGATTCTTCACGATGCTCGGAACGCTTGTCTCCGGACGCGTCAGTGTAGCCGGTGCCGGATTGAGCGCGGCGAAGCTGGCGCTTGCCATCGCGGTTCGTTACGGCTTGACGCGCCGCCAGTTCCGGGCGCCGGGCAGTGATCGTGAGGTGATCCTGCTCGACTATCTCCAGCATCAGCGGCGGCTGCTGCCGGCCCTGGCCACCACCTACGCGCTGCACTTCGCTCAGGAAGCGCTGGTCACCGCGCTTCACGACGCGGGCGATGGGGACAGCGCGGATGAGGCAGAACAACGCCGGCTGGAGACGCTGGCGGCGGGCCTGAAGGCGGTTTCGACCTGGCACACCACGCAGACCATCCAGACCTGCCGCGAGGCGTGTGGCGGCGCCGGCTACCTGTCGGTCAACCGCCTGACTGAGCTGAAAGCGGACACCGACGTCTTCACGACGTTCGAAGGCGACAACACCGTGCTGCTGCAGCTCGTCGCAAGGGGGCTCCTCACGAACTTCCGCGATGAGTTTGGGAGCATGGACACGGTCGGGACGGTCCGCTATGTCGCGGACCAGGTGGTGGGCGCCGTGCTCGAGCGCACCGCCGCCCGCTCGCTGGCGCAATGGATCGCCGACGCGATTCCGCGTGGGGACGAGGACCCCAACCTTCTCGACCGGCGCTACCACGAGTACCTCTTCGCCTGGCGAGAGAAACACGTGCTGGAGGCGGCAGCCCGGCGGATGAAGAAGTTGATGTCAGCCGATGGCGACGCGTTCACGGCGTTCAACGCGGTGCAGGACCATCTGCTCCTCGCCGCGCGGGCGCACGTCGACCGCGTTGTCCTCGAGCATTTCGACGCAGCGGTCGACCGCTGCGAGGACCGCGATGTGAAGGGTCTTCTCGACAAGGTCTACGACCTGTACGTGCTGTCGCTCCTCGAGCGAGAGCGAGCCTGGTTCATGGAGCACGGCCAACTCTCCGGTGCGCGCGCGAAGGCGATCATCACGAACGTCAACCGGCTGTGCCGAGAGCTGCGACCACAGGCCCGGCTCCTGGTCGACGCGTTCGGCATCCCGGAGGAGCTGCTGCCCGCCCTGGTACGGGATCCGGATGCCGTCGCGGTCAGCTGAAGGCTCAGGTTATTTGGGCTTCGCCGTTGCGCGAGGCGATGGTGGTAGCGCGCCCCTTCCGGACATCAAGCGGGACCCGGTCGTCACCGCGACGGTGATCGCCGCGACGACGTATAACGTCGCCACGACGGGATCGCCATGCTGGACGCTATCCGCTGAGGGTACAAATCGCACCGCCAGGTTGTGGCCGGCGTGCGCGAGCATGACGAGCAGAAGGCTGCCCTGCGTGCTGTTGTAAATCCAGGCGTACAGGATTGACGTCGCGGTCAGGCGCACGACCGTGAGGACGACATCAGACCATGTCGTGCTGTTGAGCCCGCCGGGAGCTACGGCTGGCCACAGGTGCCAGATGCTCCAGACCGCGCCGACCGCGACGGCCGCCCAAAAAGCCCCATGCCGGGCCTGCAGTCGTGGCTGGCCAAGCCCGCGCCAGCCCACCTCTTCGCCGAATGACCCCGCGATCAAGGCCCCGGTAAGGAACGCAAGCGCCGCCGCGCCCGGAATGGCAAGCCAGTGCGGGGGAAGGGGCAGGCCGAGGGCCAGCCGGACGACATCACCGATCAAGAAGAGCAGGGATGGGCCAAGCAACGCCAGGATGTACCAGTGGATCCCGGAGCGCCATTTGCCGATCGGCCGGAGCAGCCGGCCAACGCCGCCGCCGCCTGGGACCACGGCCACCGTAAGGATGGCGGCCAACGTCGGAGCATAGGCGGTGATTTCGATGCCGACGCCGGCCACGATCGGGACGGGTGTCGAGAAGGTGAGCTTGCTCAAATCGAGCCGGTAGAACCACAGAGGTGCAGCCCCGAGTGCCGTGATGGCGAAGAGCGCGATGATCCACACGATGACCACGGTGTCGTGTCGAGCACCGTTGCTTCGCCAGCTCGCCATCATCTCGAGCCTCGCTTTCTCGCCAACAGGCGCGGTCCAACCTTACATTCTTTCGGGATCCTCGCGACCGCGGGCCGCCGGCGATCTAGAGCTCAGTCGCCCGCGCTGACGGCGCGACGATCTAGCGCGTGGGCTCGGCCCACAACAGGGCCCACGGATTCGTGCTGCCCATGACGTCGCCGGACACAGCCCCGGTCGACGCATTGATCTGCCAGAGCTTGCTGTTGGCGGCGCCCGCGGCGTAGAGCCACTTGCCATCCGAACTGAGGCGGATGCTGTCAACCGTTTCTCCATCGAGAATCCGCAGACGGATCCTCAGGGTGGCCGTGTCGATAGCCACCAGCCCGCTCTGGCCAACGGCAAACAGCGTTCGACCGTCGGCTGACAGGGCTGCGCCACCGATGCGAGGACCCTTGGCTTCAGCGTCGGTAACCAATCCCGCGAACGGGTTGCCGCCGGAACTGAGCGCCAGGGGCTTGGTCCGGGCGATCGCTGGGGGATTCCCCGTCGTCATCTCGGCGACCATTCCCAGA
>VBEN01000064.1 GCA_005881175.1 Chloroflexota bacterium | reverse complement strand
CTCCGGCCCTGGGGCACGTGGGCGATGCCGGCCCGGAAGAGGAGATCGGGCCGCTGCCCGCCGATGTCCTTCCCTCGGAACAGGATGCGGCCACCACGCGGCTTCAGCAGCCCACAAACGGTCCGCAGCAGGGTGGACTTCCCTGCGCCATTGGGACCGATCAGGCAGGTAAAAGCCCCTTGCTCGAGACTGAGGTCGACGCCCCGAAGGATGTCACCACCTGAGCCGTATCCAGCGACAACGCTGTCGAGTTGGATGAGCATCGTCAGTCTCCGAGATAGGCGTCGAGAACGGCCGGGTTGGCGCGGACAGCGGCGGGCGTCCCCCGGGCGATCACCCGGCCACGGTGAATCACGATCACCGGTTCGCACAGCTGCATCACGAAACCCATGTTGTGCTCGATGATCAAGAAGGTCATGCCGTCGGCGTTGAGCTCGCGGATGTAGCCGGTCAGCCGGTCGATCATCACCGGATTGAGACCGCCCGCGGGTTCGTCGAGCATGAGCAGCGTCGGCTCGGCCATCAGCGCGGCGGCCAGCTCCAAGAGCTTCTGCTGTCCGAACGAGAGGCGCCCCGCCATCTCGTCACGCAGGAAGGCGATACCAAAAAACTCGAGAAGTCCCTCCGCTCGTTCCCGCTCGTGCCCTTTGATGCCGGCGGTGAAGAGGGTGCGCAGGCCGAGTTGCCGGACGGGCACGATCATGTTCTCCAGCACCGTCATGTTCTTGAAGATGCGGGTGATCTGGAACGTCCGAGCGATGCCGAGGTGGACGATCTGGTTGGGGCGGAGCCCGGTCAGCACGGTTTCACCGAATCGCATCTCGCCCTGATCCGGCCGATAGAAGCCGGTCACGCAATTGAAGAGGGTCGTCTTGCCAGAGCCGTTGGGACCGATCAGCGCTGTGATACTCCCCGCTCTCACTTCCAGGCTGCACTCAGCGAGGGCCGTGACCCCACCAAACGACTTTGCCACTGAATGAACCGCCAGGTCTTTCGTCATCCGGTGGTCTCCACGATCGAGGCGCGAGCTTCGAGGGGACGCGCATCTTTGGGGCGCTTCGTGCGCCACCCCTGGTAACTCCTGATCAACCCGTCCGGTAAAAACATGACGACGAGAACGAGAACGATGCCGAGGGCGGCCAGGTGGACCTGGCCCGCCACCCGCGAGGGAACCAGGAAGACCAGGTACGCGGACAGTGGATAAAGGATGAAGGCGCCGAGCACCGGGCCCCAGACGATGCCGCGGCTACCGAAGAGGCTCATGATGATCAGGTTGAGGGTGATGATGAGCTCGAACGCCAGGTCCGGATCCACGTAGTTGAGGTACTGCGCGTGCAGGGCGCCCGCGGTACCCGCAAACCAGACACTGATCGCAAATGCCAGGATCTTGTACAGCGACGTATTGACGCCGGAGGCTTCGGCCTTCCCTTCATCCTCCCGGATCGCGATCAGCCCCAGACCGAACTTCGACCGCCGGATCGCGATCGAGACCAGGATGGCGATCACCAGCAGGGCCAGCATGCCGTAATAGAAGGGGACGATGACCAGGTTCGCCGGCAGATCGAGCAGCGGCAGAAACAGCCCCTGGCTTCCGCCCGTCACGCTCTTCAGGTCGAGCATCAAAAGCTGGGCGACGTAGGTGAAGGTCAGCGTGACGATGACAAAGGCGGGCCCCCGGGTCCGGAGCGAGATGAAGCCCAGACCGGCGCCCAGCAGCGAGGCCATGAGGCCGACCAGCGGGGCGGTGATGAAGACCGGCAGTCCGAGATGCACGAGCAATAAGGCAGCGGCGTAGGAGCCAAGTCCGAAGAAGCCGACATGCCCCAGTGAAACGTAGCCCGCGTAGCCACCCATGATGTCCCAGCCCACCGACATCGCCGCATACATGAACGTAAACATCAGGAGGTCCAGGTAGAAACCCTCGGGCAGGACCAGGGGAACCAGGAGTAGGAGGACGAGCCCGGCCCATGGCCAGCCGCGGCGCAACGGCCAGCCCTGGCCCAGCCGACGCTCGAGTCTCACAGGCTCTGCCGCTCCACGGTGCCGAATAACCCTTGAGGCCGCACCACCAGCACCCCGAACAAGAACACGTAGAAGATCATCGGCGCCCAATCGAGCGCGATGGTGACGCTCGTCACCTGTTCGGCGATGCCCAGCAGCATCGCCGCCACGAACGCGCCCCGCAGACTTCCCAGGCCGCCGAGTACCACGATGGCGAGCAGCTTGCCGATCCAGAGCCAGTGGGTGGCGGGATAAAAGGTGAAGAGCATGCCCAGCAAGGGACCCGCTGCGCCGGCAATCGCGATTCCAATCGCAAAGCTAATCGTCGTCACCAGCCGGACGTTGACGCCGACCAGCTGCGCAGCGGTGCGGTTTTGAATGGTGGCGCGGATTGCGCGGCCCAGGCTGGTGAAAGTCAGCATCACATAGAGCCCGGCCAGCAGCACCAGCGAGACGCCGGCGGAGATCAGCCGGACTACGGGGACGTACAGCGTGAACAGCCGGAAGCTTTCCAGCGAATATGCGGTCTTGATGCCCTGGTATGACGAGGTCCAGATCGCTCCCTGGAGACCCTCGAGGATGATGGCGAAGCCAAACGTCATCAGCACCGTCAGTGTGATATCGCGCTCCGCCAGCCGGTTGACAACGCCCCATTGGACGAGCGCACCTAAGCCCAGGAAAACCGGGACCAGCAAGACCACCGACACCAACGGGTCGATTCCCAGATGCCGGAACAAGGTCAAGGAGAGGTAGGCGCCCATCACGATCATGGCCGCGTGGGCTACGTTGATGACCTTCATGACGCCAAAGATCAGCGTCAGCCCGGCGGCCATGAGCGCGTACATCCCGCCTGTCAGAACGCCGAGCACAAGACTCTGGGCGAAGAGCCCGGGACTCATAGAGCCGAGGACGAGGCGCCGCGGACCACCGAGGGAGCTGGGGCCATCTTCCCATCCAACGTCAAGCCAGATGGCCCCTGCAATTGTTTACCAGGCCGGCTTGGGATAGACCGGATCCGCGTCCTTGTTCGGATCGCCTTTCGGCGCGACCACGTGCATGACACTGTTTTGCCACTGCTCGAGCAGATAGCTTCCCTGCGGCCGGCCAAGCTCGTCCCAACCGATCTCGCCCTGGACCGTCGCCACCTTGTGCGCATGCAACCAGTCGGCGATCTTCGTGTTGTCCACCGACTGCGTCGCCTTCACCGCCGCCGCCATGACCTGCCCGACGGAATATCCTTCAGCCGCCTCCCCAGGAACCAGGTTGTCCTTGTTGGGATACAGCTTGAGATAGTCGGCGACGAACTTCGCATTGCCGGGCTCCTTGGAATTCTGTATCCAGCCGTCGCCGGTCATGCAGCCGTTCACCTTGTCTCCCAGCGCCTGCTTGAACGGTCCGGTGGTGCTCGGCCCGGAAGTGAAATAAATCGCCTTCGGCTGATAGTGCACCGCCGAGTAGGCCTGGACCTGAGCCACCGCGTCGTCGAAGATGGTGCCGCCCAGGACGATGTCGGCTTTCGAATGGCTTACCGCCGCCGCGATCGAGGCGAAGTCGGTCTGGGTGGGCGGGTAGACCTGCTTGTAGACGGTCTTGATCCCGGCCGCCTCCAGACGCGCCTGCGCGCCATCCTCCGTGGCGCTCACGAAGGGATCGTCCTGTTGCGGATAGGCGGCGCTCTTCGGGCGCTGGTCCGACGGCAAGCCGAGGATGTAGTTGACAAAAGGATCGGCCTGTTTCTGGGCAACTGCCGGTTGGACAAAGAAGATGTACTTGAACTTTCGCTCGAACACCTTCGGCGCCCCGCCGGCGCCTTCCACGAATGCCATCTTGTACTTCGCGGCAACCGCCGAGGTCGGAATGGTCAGTGCGCTCGAGAACGGCCCGAACAACAGGTTCACCTTGTCCACCGTGACCAGGCGCTCATACTGACTGACCGCCGTGTCGGCCAGGCTCTGATTGTCGTAGACCTTCAGCTGCACCTGGTGGCCGAGCAATCCCCCGGCATCATTCACCTGCTTCGCCCAGACCGCATAGCCCTGATTGATGGCGGTCCCGGGGTCGGACTTGTCACCGGTCAGCGCTTGCGAGACGCCGATGACGATCGGTCCGCTCGGCAGGGCCGACTGGGTGCTCGGGGTGCCGCCGCACGCCGTGAGCGCAAGGGCGAGGCCAACGATCGCGACTAATGGCTTACGCATGCTCCCTCCCTAGTGTCGACTCGTTGGGTCTGTTGACGGGGCGCAGTTTGTTCCTTGCGTTGAACAAACGATTGTTCTATGTTAGACAGGAGGTCAAACGATTGTCAATGAGGAGACGTGGATGCCGGTCACACTGAAGGAGTTGGCCGTCCGCGCCCGGGTGCACCCGTCGACCATCTCGCGGGTCGCCAACAACGATCCCTCGCTGCGGATTGCACCGACCACCCGGCAGCGGATCGAGACGCTCCTGCGGGAAACCGAATACCGGCCGAACGGAGTCGCTCGCGGGCTCAAGCTGCGACAAACCTTCGCCCTGGCGGTGGTCATTCCCGACATCACCAACCCCTTTTTCGCCGCCCTCTTTCGCGGCGTGGAGGACGGGGCCTCGCCCCGCGGCTACAACGTCCTGCTCTGCAATACCGACGGGAGCCCGGAGCGCCAGCGCTCGCACCTGCACAGCCTGCATGCCCGGCGGGTTGACGGGGTCATCCTGGCCAGCAGCGTGCTCAGAGATCCATCGGTCCGCTGGTTGCGGCATCAGCACATTCCGCACGTCCTGGTCAACCGATTCAGCGATGACGGCCAGGATGCGTTCGTCGGCTCCGATGACGTACTCGGCGGTCTGGTGGCAACCCGTCACCTCGTGGAACTCGGCCATCGGCGGATCGGCCACCTGGCGGGGAAGCTGACCGTGAGCACCGGCGTCCTTCGGCGACGTGGATACCTCGGGGCGATCGCGGACAGCGGGCTGCCAGCGGACGCCGCGCTGATCGCCGAGTCCGGCTATACGGAGGAGGGCGGGGCGCGCGCAGCCGAGCAGTTGCTCTCGATGCGCGATCGCCCGACGGCCATTTTCGCCGTGACCGACATGACGGCGGTGGGCGCGTGCACCGTGGCACGGCGCATGGGCCTGCGCATCCCGGAGGACGTGGCGGTCGTCGGCTACAACGACATCCCCTTGGCCAGTCGCCTGGTCCCGGGACTGACCACGGTCCATGTGCCAATCCACGAGTTCGGTGCGGCAGCCGCTCGACTCTTGATGGAGCAGATCGAAACCGGTGAAGCCTCAAGGCGCCGGGTCATCTTCAATCCCCAGCTGGTCGTGCGCGGATCGACCGTCGGCGGCGCCGACGCACCGGTCAACCGGCGGCCGGCAGCTGCCTTCGCCACCGAATAGCGTGCCGCGTTGACACATCAAAATCGCGACTGCTATGGTAAACAAACGTTTGCGCGAGGGCCAGTCGCGGGAGTCGTCGGAGGGGAAGTCGCATGACCACGGCAAAGGGTGATCGCCATACGATCGGCTGGGTTGGAACCGGCCGAATGGGATCGGTGCTGGCCGCCCGGCTGCTCGAGCACGGCTGCGACCTCACGGTGTACAACCGCACCAGGGCCAAGGCTGAGCCGCTCGTCAAGCTCGGCGCCCGCATCGTCGATCGGCCCGCGGACCTGGCCGACCGAGATATCGTGATCACCTCCATCGGCGGCTCGAAAGACTTCGCGGACGTCATGACCGGTCCGCAGGGTTTACTCACGAATGGAAACCGGGTTCCGTCGCTGGTGATCGACGCGTCGACGGTGTCGATGGACGCGTCGGAAGAGATCAGGGCGAAGGCCGCCACCCTCGGGACGGAACTTCTGGCTGCGCCGGTCAGTGGCAACCCGAAGGTCGCGAGGGCGGGCAAGCTGAGCCTGGCGGTGTCCGGGCCCAAAGCGGCCTACGACCGCGCGCTTCCCTATCTACAGATGTTGGGGAAGAACGTGACCTACGTGGGCGAGGGCGAGGCGGCCCGGTTAGTGAAGATCTGTCACAACCTGGTCCTCGGTGTCGCCACCCAGATCCTCGCCGAGACAACGGTGCTCGCCGAGCGTGGCGGCATCAGGCGGGCGGATTATCTCGAATTCATCAACGGCAGCGTGATGGGGTCGACCTTCAGCCGCTACAAGACGCCGGCATTCGTCAACCTCGATTTCACGCCGACCTTTACCGGTCACCTGCTCCGCAAGGATTTCGAGCTTGGGCTGGAGCTCGGCCGCCAGCTCGATGTCCCTCTGCCGGTCGCCGCCCTCGTCCACCAGCTCGTCGTCAACCTCATTGGCAACGGCCTCGGTGACGAGGACTTTGCCGCATTGCTGAAGTTGGAGGCGCGCGGCGCGAACCTCGAGCTGCAGCCGGACCAGCGAGCGATTGCGGACGGGTTGGAAGCGGTCGAGGCGCCTGGTGGCACGAGCTAAGTCAGAATTCACGGTCACATCGGTGCCGGCGCCCGGCCGCATGCATGTCGACTGGGAGGAACGAGTCGACTTCCGCCGCCTTCACGAATATCGCCTGGGGCGAGCTCGTCAGGCGATCGCGGGCGCCGGACTCGGTGCGGTCCTGGTTTTCGACATGAACAACATCCGCTACTTGACCAGCACGACGATTGGTGAGTGGGCCCGCGACAAGGTCGCGCGGTTCGCCCTCCTCACGCGCACCGGCGAACCGATCCTCTGGGACTTCGGGTCGGCGGCCAAAGCCCATCGGCTGCACGCGCCGTGGCTGAAGCAACAGAACTCGCGGGCCGGCATGACGGGGTTGCGCGGGTCAGTGGCACCCGAAGCCGGACTCTCGGATGACGTCGCCCGGACCGTCAAGGACATCATGCGCGAAGAGGGCGTGGCGGGCGAGCCGCTGGGCGTGGACATCGCGGAGATGCCGATGGTCTTCGCACTGCAAACCTGTGCGATCAAGGTGGTGGATGGCCAGCAGGCGATGCTCGATGCCCGACAGATCAAGTCGCAAGACGAGATCACGCTGCTCAGCATGTCGGCCGCCCTGGTCGACGGTGTTTACCAGACCATCTACGAGGTGCTCAAGCCGGGTATCCGCGAAAATGAAGTCGTCGCCATCGCAAACAAGCAGCTGTACGACATGGGGTCCGACGACGTCGAGGCGATCAACGCCGTGTCGGGCGAGCGCTGCAGCCCGCATCCCCATGTGTTCTCGGACCGCCTGATCCGTCCGGGCGACCAGGCGTTTTTCGACATCATCCAGGCCTACAACGGCTACCGCACCTGCTACTACCGGACCTTCAATGTCGGCCGGGCGACCCAGAGCCAGCGCGACGCCTACAAGAAGGCGCGCGAATGGATCGATGTGGGCATCGACATGGTCAAGCCCGGCCTGACAACGGACGCGATTGCGAAGGCGTGGCCGAAGGCACAGGATTTCGGCTTCGACAGCGAGATGGAGGCGTTTGGCCTGCAGTTCGGACACGGCCTGGGGCTGGCCCTGCACGAGCGCCCCATCATCAGCCGGCTGAATTCGCTCGAGCATCCCGTCGAGCTGAAGGAGGGTATGGTTTTCGCGCTCGAGACCTACTGCCCCGCTGACGACGGCCATTCTGCCGCGCGCATCGAGGAGGAAGTCGTGGTGACAGCGACGGGACACGAGGTGATCACCCTCTTCCCCGCCGAGGAGCTTGTCATCGCGAACGCCTATTGAGCACCCAGGTCGAAAAACCGGCGGCAGCGGAGCTCGACCGCCCGACGCGGCTGCGGCTCTATCAATTGATGGTCGAGCTGCGTGATTTCGAGCAGCGCGCCTACGAGCTCTTCCTCGAGAACCTGGTGCGCGGCACCAGTCACCTCGCGCTCGGTCAGGAAGCCATCTCGGCCGGTTATGCGACCGCGATGCGGCCGGATGACTACACCTTCTGCACCTATCGCGGCCATGGGCACACGCTGGCGCGCGGCGCATCCATGGCCGCGGCCATGGCCGAGCTGCTCGGTCGCGGGAACGGGATGCTGCACGGCAAGGGCGGGTCGATGCACCTGACCGACGTCAAGCACGGCGCGATGGGATCCTACGCGATCGTCGGCGCGCATCTGCCGATCGCCGCCGGCGCCGCCTGGTCCGCCCAGGTGCGCAAGTCGGGGCAGGTGGCCGTCTGCTTCTTCGGCGACGGCACGACCAACATCGGGGCATTCCACGAAGCGCTCAACCTGGCCGTAGTCTGGAAATTGCCGGTCGTCTTTGTCTGCGAGAACAACCAGTACATGGAGTACACGCCGATCCGCTCGGTAACCGCGGTGGAGCATCCTGCCGCCGACCGGGCGTCGGCGTATGGGCTGGAATCCATCCTGGTCGACGGCAACGACGCCGACGTGATGTACGAGACGGCCCGGCAGACGATCTCAAAGGCCCGCGAGGGCGGCGGCCCATCCCTGGTCGAGGCGCTCACCTATCGTCATGGTGGGCATTCCCGCTCGGACCCGGCGAAGTACCGGCCCGAGGCGGAGGTCCGCGAATGGTTGGACCGCGACCCGGTGAAGCGGTATCGCGAGCGACTGCTTGCGGGCGGCATCAGCGAGCACGACGTGGACGAGATCGAGACACGCGCTCAGCAGAAGGTGGATGAGGCCACCCAAGAGGCACGCGAGGGCGCCCCCGCTGGCGAGGATGAGATCGAGCGTCAAGTGTGGAGCGATGGAGGAGCCGCATGGCGGAACTGAGCTTCCGGGAGGCCATCGCCGCCGCGATC
>VBEN01000206.1 GCA_005881175.1 Chloroflexota bacterium | reverse complement strand
GCCAGCCGGCTCACCGCGCTGGTCGCCGCCGCCAAGCCCGCGCATGTCACGCACAAAGTCGAAGTTGTCAAACGCGCTGAAGTCAAAGCTGTGGTGGAGGTGACGAGCGAGTGATCGTCTGCAAACAGTGCGGGCATCATAACGAGGACAGCGACACGTTCTGCGGGTCGTGCGGGAAGTTCCTGGAATGGAGCGGAGAGCGCGTCGTCGTCGCCCAGCCGGAGCCCGAACCGGCGCCGGCGGCGGAGCCTGAACCCGAACCAGTTCGGCTCGGCTTCGTGGATCGGGTCAAGCAGGCGGTCGGATTGGACGAGGAACAGTCTCAGCCGGGCACGACCGTCGAGCAGCCGGCGGCGCCGCCGGTCACTACCGCCCCCATCGCAGCGGTTCCGCTTCCCGTTGCAACCGCGGCACCGGTCTCAGCGCCGGAACCGGTGCTGGCTGGAGTCGGAGCTCCAAGCGCGCCGGCCGCAGTGTCCGGCGGTTCGGTAGACGAACCCGTCTCGCGCCGGCCGACGTCGGTCGCGCCGGCCGTGACTCGCCCGCGGCCTGGCCCGCGGACCATGGAGCCGCCCTCCCGCCGCCATCCAGGCGATCTCATCTGCGGGCAATGCGGCGAAGGCAACGATCCGGCACGACATTTCTGCCGGCGCTGCGGGAACTCCCTCGATGAGGCGATCGCCGTGCGGATGCCCTGGTACCGCCGGTTCTTCAACCGGCTGTTCGGCGTCCGCACGCGGGAGGCGGGGTGGCGGCCGCGGCGCGTCGGTCCGCCCAACGTCATCGGCGGCGTCATGCGCATCGTCCGCATCGCCATTGTGGCGCTGCTCGCGGTTGGAATCCTCGCCTTTCTGCTCGTTCCGCCGTTTCATCATCTCGTGGTCGACCGGCTGACCGCTGGTGTGACAACGGTGCGAAAGGCTGTGCACCCGAACTATGTCAACGTCTACCCGGTCACCGCGACGGCAACGAGCCAGACCGCGGGTCATGCCGCTGCGCTGACAGTCGACCGAACCAGCAACTCCTACTGGGCGGCGATCGCAACCGACCGCGCTCCCCAACTCGTCTTTACCTTTAGCGAGCCGCAGGATCTTTCGGAAATCCTGTTCCGTTCGGGTGCGCCCGGGGCCCAGCCCAGCGACTTCCTCAAGCAGCCCCGGCCCAAAGCCGTCCACATCATCTTCAGCGATGCCCAGGGCAAGCTGATCACGGCGACGGACATCACGCTCACGGATCAGGAGGGATCCCAGTTCTACCCGATCGAGGCGAAGCAAACGACGACAGTGCGCATCCAGATCCAGTCGGTCCACGCGGCATCGGGAGCAGCGCCGTCGGCGGTGGCGATCGCCGAGGTCGAATTCAAGATCAAGGACTAGAGGCGCCCACTCGCGGTCAGGCCAAGCTCTTCGAGCACCCGCGCGTAGTCGCGGCGGGCTCGGCTCGCCGCAACCGGATCGCCGGCGCGTTCCCGCGCCTCGATCAGGAGCTTCCAAAGCGGATCGTGCAGCCGATCGACCCAGAGCCCGGTGGCGCAGGCATTCGCGGCCGCGGCGGGTTCGCCGCCTTTGAGCAGCAGCTCGGCCAGGCCCTGGGCGGCTTCGAGCGCGCCGGCCCGAAACCGCTCCCGCGGCTCGATGGCCCACTCGGCCGGGCCGTCCTCGGGCAGCAGCTCTCCGGCATAGAGCTCCAGAGCCTGCTGAAAGTGCGGGATGGCCGCGCTAATCTCGCCGCGGAGGCGCGAGACCCGGGCCGCGGCGAGCGCCTTCGAGAACTGCACCAGGTCGACCTCGGCGTCCGGACGAAGCGCCAGGCGGTAGGCATCCCCCTCGCGCAATAGAACTGATGACCCGCCGCGACCGACGCCCGGCTCCAGCCACGACCGCAACGACGAAACTGCCACGTGCAGGTTGCGCGCGCCGGTTTCAGCATCCGCATCGGGCCAGAATGCCGCTTGCAAGACTTCGCGATGCACCGGATTGCCGGCGTGCACCGCCAGCAGGCGCAGCACGGCCCGGGCCCGAGGCTTCACCGCGCTGAGGTCAACCGGCCGACCCTTGATGGCGATATTGAAGCCGCCGAAACAGCGCAGGCTCAATGAGGGCGCCGAGCGGACCACCCCAATCGGGATCACGTTCTCGGGCGGCGCAACCGATGTCGCCGCGGCCAGCGGCGCCAGGCTGCATTCGGCCTGGACCGCCAGCGCCAGACCACGATACTCGGCTCCCCGCTCGGGCTCGATTTCCGCCAGGGCCAGATAGGGGAAGTAGCGGGCGCCGGGGGTACCGCTGTAGCGCGCCAGGTGCTCCGCCTGCAAGGCGGCTTCGCGCGCTTCCGGGGCGCCGGCTCGGGCCAGGCTCAATGAGAGCAAGGCTCGAGACCACGCTTCCAGGACGCCGGCCCCGAGCGCGTGAAACGAATCGGTTGCTTGCTCCAGCACCGAAACCGTGTTCTCACCGGCGTA
Organism: Chloroflexota bacterium; assembly: GCA_005881175.1. Taxonomy (GTDB): domain Bacteria; phylum Chloroflexota; class Dormibacteria; order CF-121; family CF-121; genus CF-13. Next base: position 2,441 of record VBEN01000206.1, on the reverse strand, counting down.
GAGCGACGCCCAGCCAATCATCAGGGCAGCCAGGGCGTTTCCCCAGCGATCACCGTCGCGCTCGCAAGCGGCGCGGAGCGCTTCGGCCTCGACATCGCTGCCGGGACGGTGCGCCAGGACGAGCGCCGCACGCGCCAGGCGCGCCAACCATCCGAGCCCGAGCGCCTGGTCGCCAGGGGCGGAGTCGCCTGTCGGCTGTCGGCGACCGCATTCAGCTTCGCGCGGGCCTGGTCCAGCTGCCCGGCCAGTAGGCAGACCACACCGATGGTCAACATGCCCGTCGCTTCCGGCAGCTGAGCAGCCAGCTGTTTGGCGGCCAGTGGATCGTGCGCGACGGCCTTTCGCAGCAGGCCCGCCCAGTCGTTGCCCGGCATCGGAGCCGGCTCCAGCCACCCGGCCAGGGCCTTGCGCTCCGCGGCACAGATGAGCCCCGCATCGCTTGATCCGAATAACCGCTCCGCGCGTTGGTAGGCCTCAACGGCCTCCCGCCACCGTCCTTCCGCCCGGTGGCGGCGCGCGCTGCCCAGCATCAGCCACGGGTCCTGGCGCAGAAGCGCCGGAGGCAGGGCGTCGATCCAGATTCCTGGCCCTTCCAGCAGTTCGCCGCCCTGGTGGTGGAGCAACCGGTCCACGGCCTCCCAGTCCTCGCCACGCGAGTAGGCCTGCACCGCCTCCGGGAGCGCCCCGCTGTGTTCCAGCAACGCCCCTGCCCGACGGTAGGCGGCCCGTGCCTGGATCTCACCGAGCTCTTCCATGAGCACCTGTTCGAGGTGCGAGCGGAGCACCTCGTGGTAGCGGTATCCGCCGCGATCATCGGTGGCCGTGGTAAAGATCTGCCGGCGTTCGAGCTCCTGCAGCAGTTGCTGGCTCCCGCTGCGGTTCAGGAAGGCATCGCAGATAGGCCCGCTGAGCCGCGTCATGACGCAGGTCCGAACCAGGAACCACCGCAGATCCGCCGGCAATTGGTCGAGGACGTTGCGGGTCAGATACTCGTGCGTCAGTCGGGAGCGGGTGCCCAACGCGGTCAGGATGCGACGGCGCTCCAGCGCCGACTTTCCCCTTGTGGCGAGGTGGAAGAGTTGCAGCCCCGCGGCCCAGCCCTCGGTGCGTCGTGCCAGCTCAGCGAGCTCTTCCGGAGGAAGGGACTCACGATAGAAATCACGGAAGAGGCGTTCGACCTCCCAGGAGCGAAACCGCAAGTCCTCGCTGCCGATTTCCAGCAACGACCCGGAGACACGCAGCCGCGACAGATTGAAGCCGGGCAGCGCCCGGGAACCGATCAGGAAGGTGATGCTGGGAGGGGCATAGTCGATGAGACGCTCCAGGGTGAGCGCCGCAGGGCTGTCCTCCAGCGTGTGCAGGTCATCGATGACGAGCAGGGCTCGCCGTCCCCCCCAGGTTTCGAGGGCGTGGGCGGCCGCCTCCACCGAGTCCCAACCGTCCGGGATCGGACCGAGCGCGGCCGTGAACGCCGACCACAGATGGTTGAGCAGCGTGACCGTCTTCGCGTCCCAGCTTTCAGCCCGGTACCAGGCGACCGGAACGTTGGCGGCGGCGGCAAACCCGGCGAGGAGCGTGCTCTTCCCGGATCCGGCCGGGGCGACGACGAGTCCAACCCTGTGCTGCCAGATCCGGTCGAGGAGACCGTCGACGCGCTCGCGGGCGAGGGAATGCACATGGGGTATCAGCACCTTGGCCGATACCACGGCCGTGGACCCCTCCCTCACGCAGGTCCTCCCCTCTTTCCCTATCGCTCAGCCGACGCAGGCGTCGCCACCCGCGCCGCACAAGCTAACCCCTACCGTCCTGCAGTTTACGTCCGGTCGCCGCGAACCTCACACGGTACTTCGCCACAGTACACGGAGATTCCGGATTGTCAATATGGTTTTCGCAAATAGTCCAGGATCGGAAAACGCCCCCTGCAGGATTCGAACCTGCGACCTAGTGCTTAGAAGGCACCCGCTCTAGTCCACTGAGCTAAGGGGGCAGCGGCCCGCTAACCGGGGCAGCGCGGATTATAAGGATGTTCTCTCGGTTACTCGCGAGCCGCCTGCGCAAGTACGCGGGAGGCGCGCCATCCAGGTCCCTCGAGCAGAACGACCGAGGCCAGGATCAGGGCACCGCCCACGTACTGAATCGGATTCGCGATTTCTCCCAGGATGATCACCGCGAGCAAGACCGTGCTCGCCGGCTCGAACGTACTCAGGATCGCGGCCCGCGATGGCCCGACCAGCCGCAGTCCAAGGATGAAGGTCAGCACCGGGATGGTAGTGCCGACCACCGCGAAGCCGATGATCAGGGCGAGTTGCGGAACCGTCCAGTCAACGGCGAGCTGGCCGTTGAGCGATGCATACGCCGTCCAGACCACGGCGGCGGAGGTCATGATCACCGCGGTCGCCGACACCGGAGGCAGACCTGGTAACAGTCGGCTTCCATAAAGG
>VBEN01000212.1 GCA_005881175.1 Chloroflexota bacterium | reverse complement strand
ATCGAAGCGGGACGGGATCGGCGGATGGTCGGGATGGCTGTGGGCGAAGCCAATGATCTCGAGTCCGCGGGCTTCGGCATCCTTCTGCACCCGCAGTTGCTCGAGCGGATCCAAAGCATAGCGGTCGCGCGGTCGGTCCTCGATGGTGTTCCGCATCCCGCGGAATTCGACCACCTCGTGATCCCCGTCATCGTCCCTACCCAACAGTGCGCCGCAGGCTTCGTTGGGATAGCCCCCTTCGAGATGTTCCCGCATGCGGTCCATGACCGCAGTCGGAATTCGAAGCGTCAAAACTTGCGGCGGTAGAGTCCCGAGCTGAGGTAGCGGTCGCCGCCGTCGGGAAAGATCATGACAAAGACGCCCTCAGAGGTTCGGCGCGCGACCTCGCGGGCGGCGTAGAGGGCGGCACCCGACGAGTTGCCCACCAGCAGACCTTCGGAGCGGGCCAGGTCATGCGCCAGTTCGTAGGCGGCTTCGGTTGGCACGCTGATCTTTTCATCCTGCACGCTGGGATCGTAGATGCCGGGGACGATCGAGCTGCCCATGTGCTTGAGCCCTTCCAGACCGTGCAACCCATCCGAGGGCTCCGCGGCGATCACGCGGATCCCGCGGTTGTGTCGCTTGAGGAATCGTCCGACTCCCATCAGCGTGCCGGTGGTCCCCAGTCCCGCCACAACGTGGGTGACTTCGCCGTGGGTCTGATCGAGGATCTCGGGGCCGGTGGTATCGAAGTGCGACCGCCAGTTGAATGGATTGTTGTACTGGTCGGGCATGAAATAGACTCCGGGAGCTGCGTCCTTCATGCGATGGGCTTCGCGGATGGCCCCATCCGATCCCTCGAGTGCGGATGTAAAGATGGCTTCAGCTCCGAAGGCCTTGACGATCTCGCGACGCTCCTCGTTGACGTTGGCCGGCATGACGAGCTTCACCTGGTAGCCCTTGGCCGCCCCGATCAGCGCGTAGGCGATCCCGGTGTTGCCCGAGGTCGAGTCCAGGATGACCCGCTCCACCGTCAGCTCGCCGGTCCGTTCGGCTTCCTCGATCATGCGCAGGGCCGGCCGATCTTTGACGGAGCCGCCTGGGTTGAACCACTCCGCCTTCGCGTAGAAGGTGATGTGGGGAAACTCCTTCTCGAGCAGACGGATCCGGATCAGCGGGGTGTTGCCGATCCGCTGCAGAATCGACTGCTCCGGCAGGTTCTCGATGACCGACAGAGCGCGATGGGGCATCAACCCTGATTTTATCGGTGCGTCGAGCCGAACCTCAGCCTCGAATCAGGTTATGCCTCTCCCTGATGAGGTTGTGTCTCCAGCAAGAACACCGGGTGGTCCGTCGGATCCGGCAGCGCGGCGAATTCTTTGGCGACAAATCCTCCGTACTTCGACCCGTACCGCTTCACGTAGGCGGCGACCAGCGGAGCGCGCTCCGCCGCGGGAATCTCCCTGGCGGTGAAGCGGCTTTTGCGCCCGCCCGCTCGCAACTCACACTCTCCGACTGCCCGGAGGTTTCGCGCCCACTGGGTGTTGCCCCGCGGCGCGACGAGATAGCGTTTGCCTTCATAGTCAAGCGGTAGGACCGGCATCGTGTAGCGCCGGCCGGAGGCGCGGCCGCGCACGGTCAGAGCCGGGGCGAGACCGAGCGCGGCCATCAGGGGATTGACCACCTTGTTGTTGAAAAACCCCGACTTCCGGTAGGGGGCCGCGTCGCCCATCTCGCGATTCTATCGGCCGAACTCCGGCCGAATTCGGTTTTCGCTCGGAAACCGGTGCTATACTCGCGCCAAAACTCGGGGGTGATCTATGCAAACCGCTGGTTCGTCGCCGTCGACCTCGCTCTCCGCCGCACCCAAGGCCGGATTCTGGATCCGCGTCCTTGCGTTCATCATCGACAGCGTCATCCTGGGCGTTATCAACTTGGTCGTTGCCGCGATTCTCAGCCAGTCGACCACCGGCCGCACCGGCATTCAGACGCTCCTGGGCATCATCTACTTCAGCTACTTCTGGTCGGCCAGCAGTGTGTGGCCCGGTCAGACCGTCGGCGACAAGCTGCTCAACCTGCGTGTGATTAAAACCGATGGTAGCGACATCAGCATTGTCCAGGCGTTCATTCGGTATGTCGGGCTGTTCATCTCTTTCCTCGTCATCTTCATCGGCGTGATCTGGGTGGCCTTCGACCCCGACAAGCAAGGTTGGCACGACAAGATCGCCGGGACCTACGTCGTCAAGACGACGCCGTAAGCGCGCGCTGAAACTCTTCGAGTAAATCGTCCGGGTGCTCCAGTCCGACTGAGCAGCGAACCAGGCCGTCGCTGATGCCGGCTCGACCTCGCTCATCCGCGGTCAGTCCGCGATGCGAGGTCGAGGCCGGGTGGCTGAGGGTGGTCGCCACGTTGCCCAGGCTGGGCATCAGCCGCACGAGTTTGAGGCGGCCGATCATCGTTTCAAGCGCGACCCGACCGCCCTCGAGCTCAAACGACAGTAGCGCGCCGGCACCGGCCGGCAACAGGTCTCGCGCGCGAGCGCAAAAGGGACTGCCTTCCAGCTCGGGGTAATTCACTTGACGAACCGCCTGATGGCGCTCGAGGAATCGTGCCAGTGCCAGCGCGTTGGCCGTGTGCCGCGCCATGCGCACGGCCAGCGTGCGAATGCCGCGCAGTGTCAGCCAGGCATCGAAGGGTCCCAGGGTCGGCCCGAACGTCTGGGCAAAGGTACGCGCGCCGTCCGTCCATGATGCCTTCCCGACCACCAGGCCACCGACCACGTCCGCGTGCCCGCTCAGGTTCTTGGTCGCGCTGTAGATGACGGCGTCCGCTCCCCAGCGAAACGGCTGACAGAGCACCGGCGTTGGCACCGTGTTGTCGACGACGAGCAAGGCGCCCGCATCATGGGCAAGCGCGGCGAGCGCCGCGAGGTCCGGAACGCGGATCAGTGGATTGGTGCACATTTCGCACAGCAGCACCCGGGTTCGGTCGGTGATAGCGTGCTTGACGGCAACGAGGTCCTGAAAATCCACGACGGTGGTGGTGATACCGAAACGGCTCAGGTCATTGCGAAGAAACGTCAGCGTCGTGCCGTAGCAGTCATGCGCCGCCACGACGTGGTCGCCGGCATTCATCTCGCTCATCAGCGCGACCGCGATGGCGGCCATGCCTGAGCCGACCGCCACGGCATCGAGCCGCGTGTCCAGCCCGTTGGCCTCCAGCCCCGCGACCGCCGCCTGAAGTTGCCGGTGGTTGTCGGTCCCCCACCGGCCGTAGCCGCGATGCTCGGCCATGGCGACATCGAGGCTCGCCAGGTCCGGATAACCGCTCGCCGATCCAACGCTGATATCCGGTGTCATCGGCGCGTCCTTGCGATCGAGCGTGGGCTCGCCGCCGTGCACCGCAACCGTGTCGGAGTGCGGCATCGGGTCAGCCTACCGCAAGTCGCTTTCAATCGGCTACGGCCGCAGGAATCGAACCCGGCGTCGACGACGACGCAGTCGCTCACCGCCCCTGGTCACCACGCTGATACTGCCATCGTTCTCCAGGACCGCCACTTTGACGTCGCTGAGCTTATCGACCCCGTGTTCCCGCACCGCCATCTGCACATCCTCGACACTCAGTCCCTCTTTGTCGAGGCTGGCCTTCACGACGTTGCCATCCTGCACCACGACCGTGGGAGGCGGCTCGATCAGATGATCGAACGCGGGCCAGCGGCTGCGCAGCATCGCGACGCCCCGGTTGAAGATCAGAAGCGTGGCGACGATGATCATCC
>VBEN01000211.1 GCA_005881175.1 Chloroflexota bacterium | reverse complement strand
CCCCAACGCCGCTGCAACCATTCGAGGACTCGAAAGTCCGTGTTGGTAAAGATGATCGCCAGCGTATGGTACGGACGGCCGCGCTTGAGATACCGCGCGATGTTGACACAGCCTTCCCCATCAAAAAATCCGGCGGTGTACGCGACCTCGTCGCTCGGTATTGGCGGAGCGGCTTCGGCAATCAGCAGCAGAGGCCGGTATGGGGCCTCTACCGCGGTTCCGGTTTCCAGGTATCCCCCAGCGTCCGAACGGGGCCGGAAAAGTTCTCGGCGACAACCTCCCGGACGGCGTCGGCAATGGGTGGGCGGAAATCCAGCCGGGGGAGCTGGTCCACCGACACCCATTGCCAACCGGCCAGTACTGGGTCACTGCGATCCAGGCGCGGCTCCGTCTTCTCCCCTATCTCCGCCTCATAGATGAGGTTGACGATGTGCCGGTCCGGGGCAAGCGTTTCGCAGACGATTGCCAGCCGGCCCACGCGCACCTCGAGTCCCAGTTCCTCGCGGAGCTCGCGCCGGAGGGCCGCATCCAACGTCTCGTTACCCTGCAACCGGCCACCCGGCAGCACCCAGTAGCGCTGACCGCGTTTGTGGTGCTCGACCAGCAGGATCCGACCGTGCTGGGCGATGATCGCCGCCACCCGCAGCTGTGGCGTGACCGGGTTAAACGCGTCCACCAAGGCCGCCAGGCTGACCAGCGATGTGCTCATCGTAGTAATCAGCTGCTATTCGCGCGGAATCAGCAGTGCCTGACCGGGCGTCAGCATCGGCGAGGTCAGATGATTGGCTTCCAGGATCGCCTCCACATGGGGCCGCGGATCCCCACGGTAGCGCGCTGCGGCGATGCTCCACACGGTGTCCCCCGGCGTGACCACCACGCTATCCGGCTTTGCCGGTGCGCTGCCATATGCCAGCCGGCCGGTGGCCACGACCAGCACGGCCGCCAGCACCAGAACCCGGCCCCAGCCGCGCCGGCGCCGGGGTCGTGGATACGAATTTTGAATGCCGTCCTGCACGAACATGCGTTCGAGAGTGAAGATAACACGAACAGTTGTTCGCGTCAATGGCTTGCACGAACAAGTGTTTGCCTGGACCGAACGGATGTGCTAGGATGGCCCCGATTTGCACACCGATGTCGGGTCGCGAGCGCCTTTCCGCCGCGCGAAATCGGCCGATGTCCGCAGCCAAATCGCTGTGCTACGATGCGTTGATCGCGGCCTGAGAACCCCTCCTCTCCCCTCCCTGGACGCGCCCTCTGGGACGGCGCTGGGTGCGAGATGATCGGCTCCTGGCCATCGACATCGGCGCACAAGGGAGGGGACGAGATGCCCGAACCGTTGACCAGCAGGCAGCGGGAAATCCTGGAGTACCTTCGGTTTCGTCAGAAGATCCGCAGCTACCCGCCGACGGTCCGCGAGATCGGTGAGGCCGTCGGGCTCTCCTCCAGTTCCACAGTCCAAAACCATCTCAACACGCTTGAGCGCAAAGGGTACATTCGCCGGGATCCCACTAAGTCCCGCACGATTGAAGTCGTCGACATCGATGAGATGCAGGCCAAGCTGAGCAAGGTGGTGGCGGTGCCCCTGGTGGGCCGGGTTGCGGCCGGTCAACCGATTCTCGCTGAAGAAAACATCGACGATCACCTCGTGCTGAGCCAGGAGCTGGTCGGAAGCGACAGCGCATTCGCCCTCGAGGTCCACGGCGACAGCATGAAAGATGTCGGCATCCTTGCCGGCGATTTTGTCGTGGTGCGTCCGGGGAAGGATGCGCCCAATGGCAGCATCGTGGTGGCCCGGCTGGAGGACGAGCAGACGAATGAGTCCACCGCCACCGTCAAGCGGCTATTTCGCGAGGCCAACCGGGTGCGGCTGCAACCCGAGAACGAGGGCTACGAACCGATCTACAGCACCACCGCCCAGCTCGAAGGCCAGGTGGTCGCCGTCGTACGCCTCCTCCGCTAACCTGGGGCGCATTTTCCGAGCACCGTAGACGACGGCACCAGTCGAGGTCACGGCGTTCGGGCACCTCAAGGTTCGCCCCGAGCCGCGTTCCGGCAAGTAACATCGGCGCAGGGAGACATCCATGCGGGATCGGGACGCGGGGGCCGTTTTGCCGAATCCTCATGAGCTCGCAGCCGCATGAGATCGACCGGCTGGCTTCGCATGGTAACGGGGGTGTTGCGCGGGACGCCGATCAAACAGGCGGCCGCTACGCTGATCTTCGCGGTCCTCCTTACCAGCGTCCTTATCTGGAACCGAGGGAGTATTGGCTGCCTGAAGCTAGTGATCGCCTCCTCGCAAGAAAAGTCCGAGATGCTCGCGAAGCTTGCCACGTCATACAAGAACTCTGGGCCCACGGTCGGCAGCCCCTTAAATCCTGTATGTGTGACAGTCGACGTAAAACAGGTGTACTCGGGCGACGCCGAGGCGGCGCTGGAGAACAACTGGACGGGCCAGGCGACCATTGGTCCTGATGGCTTGGCGACCGAACGTCCTGACGTGTGGGCACCCGCCAGCAGTGCCTGGGTTCAGCTCCTCCTGGCACGGGCTCCAGGCCAGAAGGGGCTGATCCCGGACGACTACTACCGCAAAACGCTCTTCAGCTCGCCGCTGGTCATCGCGATGCCAAAGCCGATGGCGGAGGCATTGGGCTACGCGGATCCACACGGCTGGCAGGACCTTTTCGCTCTGGCCACCAAGCGATTCGCGCCGACCGAAATCCGGACATGGTCAATACACCAGCTGCGAGGGCGTTTGCGGCTGCGATCGAACAGAGTGTCGTGCACTACGGTCGAACGGCCCGCGACTTTCTGACGAGTCTTCAGGACGTCGATAGTCATAGCGCGAGCGACCCGAACCATCTCGCGGTCCTCCAGTACGTTTCGGCCGTCGCGGTCGAAGAGAAGGAGTTGGTGGACTATAACCGCGGGGAGTATGCCACCAAGAAGGGCACCGTGCCGCATGTCGTGCTGCTGCCGGTATATCCGGAGCAATCGCCGACCGCCGACCATCCCTATGTGAGCCTCAGTTGGCCGGGTAAGCCGGCGAGCAAGTCCATGGCCGCGACAGCCTTCCTTAATTTCCTGAGGGCCGACGAACAGCAGCGGACCGCTGATAGGAATGGGTTTCGGCAGGCAAATGGGCGGCCGGGACCCTGGCTAAGCCAGCAGGTTGGCGTTTTGTCCCGACAGCCAAATCCGCTCCCAGGTCGATCCGGCGCTGTCCTGGATGCTGAGCTCAAGGCGTGGGATCAACTCCGCAAACCAGCTCGCGTAATGATTCTCATCAACCGCAGCGCCAACGGCGGCGCGCTCCATGATGCAATCACCCAACTTCAGGAGTCACTCATCGGCTTCCAACCGCAGGATCACGTCATGGTCGCCGCCTATCCCTCTCAGCCGGACTCGGCGGAGCCATTCCTGGTGATCCAACCAATGACGCAGACAGACTCCGCGCACCTCGAGCGCCTCCGACAGGCGGTCAATGTCCCGAGGTTGGTCCTCCCGTCGAATGCTCAAAGCGTTCTCTACCTATCGCTCGAAGGGGCTTTAGAGTGGATGAGCGCTTCGTTTGTCCCGACCGACATCAACGCGATCCTCTTGATCGAGATGTCACCGCGACCCGGTACACAGGCCGCCGAGACCAAGCTCCTGGATCGATTGCGGAACCAGTCCCCCTCACGCTTCGTTTACGTCTTCGCGGTTGGACCCGAGAAAGACAAGGTGCTGACGCCCATAACACTGGCCGGCGGGGGAGCTCTCTACCAGCCCGACTCGGCCAGACGCTTCCTCAACGACGTGATTTCAAACTTCTAGCGACTTGATGCCTGTGCGGACGGTCCGAGCGTTTCCCCAGATGACCTGGTCGGTGATGAGCCAGACCGCCAGCACGAGCACCCCCACGCCAAGGGCCGCCGGCCAGAACGCGCCCAGCGCGAAATTGACGACTGCGGCAACGACCGCGAGCAACAGCCCGATCAGGATCTTGATGGATGTACGACGTAGGAGCAGTACTTTGAGCCGCGCTACCAGCCTGTCCAGCCCCCGCTCGAAGTCGTCTTCAGGGATGGTGAGCGCTTGCCGGTCGAGAAGACTTTTCAGGTCGTCGGGGAGCTCTTCTGCGCGGGGAAGTGTGGCGCCGTCGACCAGCACGGGAATCACTGGGATGCCTTTCTGCAAGCCGACTGCCAGTTCCCGACGGAGAAGGTCATCCGGTTTGTGCAGCCGCGGGTCCGAGGACCACCGCGATCCGATGACGGCCACCACGACGGCACAGTTCTCGAGCTCCAGCTCGATCTGCCGTCGCCAGTCGACACCTGCCGGCATGCCTATGTCCTGAAAGACCCGCTGCTTGCCGAACTCGCGGCAGAGCCGTTGATAAATGAGGGCGGCATACCCAGGAGCGTCCTTCTTCCGGTAGCTGATGAAGATCTTGTCTCTGCCGTCTGGCACGGACTGATGCTAGCGGCTAAGCCGCTAGCCGGTCCCGTTCGCGGCGGAGATTCGAAAGCGATCGAATTTCGCCAGCAGCCGTCGCGGTAAGGCGCCTCGCATCGCCACCCCGTCGGCGCGATACTCGACCGCCTCGACATTTCCCTGGGCGTGAAATTCCGCCTGACGCGCGTTCTCCGTGTACGGGAGCAGCACCTCGACGTGCACCATTTCGCCGGGAAGCGCCTGGGCGATCGCCGAGCCCAGCGCTTGCAGCCCGGTCTTGCGCAGGGCTGAGATCGGCACCACGGCGAGATACGGTGACCAGTCTTGACCGAG
>VBEN01000063.1 GCA_005881175.1 Chloroflexota bacterium | reverse complement strand
ATCAACGGGCAATCGGCAGCCCTCGCCCAGCGCATCGCCGACATGGAAATCGCCCGCCAGGACCAGATCATCGCCGAGGCGGAGCAGGCAGCCTGGCAGCAGGCGCAGTTCTGGATGCAGCACAACCTCTTCACGCTGCCTGGTGCCAATGCCACCCACTCGACCAAGTACCCATTGATCTGGCCTTTGCAGCAAGGCACCATCACGCTGCTCTTCGGGCCCTGCATCCAGGTATTCGAGCCGCCGGCTTTCGGCTACAAGCACTTCCACACCGGTGTCGACGTCGCGTATAAGCAAGGCAGTCCGATCCTGGCCGCCGATGACGGGGTCGTAGTGGCCGCCGACACCAGCGTCGTCGGCGGACAACTGGTTGGCTACGGCAACTACATCATCGTCGCGCACCGCAACAACTTCTTCTCCCTCTACGGGCACCTGCTCGGTTTCCAGGTGAAGGCCGGCGATAGCGTGCACCAGGGCCAGCTGATCGGCTATGAAGGATCGACCGGCAACTCGACCGGCCCGCACGTCCACTTCGAGTACCGCTACGGCGGGCAGCCGACCAACCCGCTACCCTACCTGCCGCCCAACGGGCCTACCACCTTCAGCCAGTAAGCCCAAAGGCGCGACCGTCGTCCGATCCAAGTCGCCGGTCCAGGCGGCCCAGGCGGCGCTCGAGATCCGTCTGCCATTGCGGGTTCGGTACCGCCGCCAGCACCAGCAGCCCAAGGGCGTCGCTCACGATCCGGCGGGCCGCGCTCAAATCCCGCGCCTGGTGCTCGAGTAGCTTCGCCAACTCGATAGCGGCCGGATAGGGATACGACTGCGTCTGCCAGCATTCCTCCAGAACCGTTCGCGCCTCACCCCAGCGTCCGTCGCGCCGGAGCAGGCGAGCCAGCCTCAAGCCCACGGCGCCGCGCACCATCAGGTGCCCCCCGTGCCGAGCTTCTGACCATAGCCAGCGATACTCACGGATCGCTTCGCGCTCAAACCCGCGGGCTTCCAGAAAACGCGCGCGCCCAAAGCGGTCGAGCGGGTCCAGGTCATCGGAGCTACGGAGCACCCTTTCGAATCGTGCCAGCAGCACAGCCATGGAGAGCACATCCTGGCGATTGTGAACGAACACCGGGTCCAGCACCCTCGGATCACGGTTGCGCAGCCATGCGAAGTAGCGGCTCGGGATCAACGTGCCAGGCAGATCGTCGGCGCGATGCAGCTCGAGCACCGCCTGTTCGATTGTCTGCAAGGCACAGTCCGGCAGGCGGGGCTTGAAGATTCGACGGGCAAGGGTCAGGAGATCGAGATGTGGCGGCGAAGGCCAGGCCGGATCAGCCCGCTGCACCACCAGCCGGGTCTGGAGTAGCGGCCAGTCGAAACTACGGCCGTTGTAGCTCACCAGGACGCCCGCATCACGGATGCACTGCCCGACTGCCCACAGCAGCGCACTCTCCTGGTTGAAGTCCCTCAGGAAATATTGCACCAGCCTCAGACCATCCCCCTCGCGCCAGGCCAGGCCGACCATAAAGGCCACGGTGCCAGTGCCACCCGACAGTCCGGTGGTTTCGGTATCCAGGAACAACGGTCGACGCAGCTCGTCCGGCGCCAATCCAAGGCAGGTCGCCAACGCACTAACATCCCCATCGCCCTGTTCGGTAAGCCATTCCCGACGCACCAGCACCGGACCGAACGGTGTCAGCTCCTCGGCGCAGTTCGCCGGCAGCCGGCCCGCAGTGCCCCCACCCCGGCCTCCTCCGCCAGTGAGGGAGGGTGATCCCGAGCCCTCAGAGGGCAAGGGACTCGTGGAACGCGGCGGGCACGCCGCAATCGCCGCGATCCGGGCGCGTAGGGCGATGAGGTCGGCGGTCACCCTACCGGCGCCAGTGCAGCCAGCTCGAGGAGACGCGTCGCCACGGCCTTTCCTTGCCCCCCCACCTCGAGCGCCGGGCCTACACAGGACGGACAGCCACTCTCGCACCCGCACTGCGACACCAGATCATGGGCAGCACCAAGCACAGTCCCCGCAATTTCGTAGAGCCGCGCGCTCATCCCTACGCCGCCGGGATAGCGCTCATAGACGTAGACCGTCGGCGCCCCGGTGTATGGCGCGCGAATCTCGGGATGGGCACCGAGATCGCGGGCGTCGCACATCAGGAAGAGGCAGGCGACCTGGCTGAGCACATTGGCTACCCCCTGCAGCCCGCCTTGCATCGCGGGGCGCGGAAACTGGCGAGCGACCTCCGCCGGAATCTCCAACCAGAACGCGGTCGTGTGGAGTTGCTGCTCCGGAAGACTGATCGGGCCCGAGCCAATGTTTTCGTGGCTGTGGAAGCGGATCTTCTTGAAGATGGTGGCCAGCGCCCGGATTTGAACTTCACCGTGATGGACGGCCACATCGGCCGTTGGGCGGCTAGCGAACGACTGCAGGACCTTGATGCTGACGGCAAGGTTGGCATCGGTGTAGTAGTCGACCTTAACCGGCCGGACGTACGCCTTCTTCTCTTCCCAATCCAGCCGGTCGACGTGGTACTGGGCGCCTTCGTGGAGGTATATCGCTTCCTCATGCAAATAGACCTGGGCCGAGAACTGGTCCATCTCGCCGATGATGCTGGCCCCGCGAGTCATGTCGACGATCACGACGTTGTCGGCGTTTGCGCTCCGCAGGCTGACGCCTTCGGCGGGAAAGGCGTCGGCACTCCAATGCCAGGTATCGCCGGCCTGGTGGACGGCGCCGTCTTCTTCGAGGATCCGCAGCAGCTCGGCGGTGGGTGCCTTGCCAAAGGGCTCGCCGGTCGGTAGTGGCAGCTCGAAGGTCGCGGCCTGCAAATGGGCGCTGAGAATCAGAAGGTTATCCGGGTCGATCAGCCCGTGCTCCGGATCGCGCCCGAGGAAATACTCCGGATGGTTGACGAGGTACTGATCGAGTGGACTGGACGATGCCACATAGATCGCCGCGGCAGTTTCCCGTCGTCGACCGGCCCGGCCAATTTGCTGCCAGGTGCTGGCGATGGTACCGGGATATCCGCAAAGTATCGCCGCGTCCAGGTGCCCGATATCGATCCCGAGCTCCAGCGCGTTGGTGCTCACCACGCCCCGCACCGAACCGTCGCGGAGTCCGTGCTCGATCTCGCGCCGCTGCAGCGGCAGGTAGCCACCGCGATAGCCGCGAATCGTGCCGCTCTGCCCGAGGCGATTCGCCAGTGATTGCTGCAGGTAGCTGAGGAGAATCTCCACCTGCAGGCGAGTTCGCCCGAAAACAATGGTCTGCACTCCGCCCCGCAGGAAGGCTTCGGCGATGCGGTGGCTCTCCAGCGTCGAGGAGCGGCGGATGCCCAGCTCCCGATTCACCACCGGCGGGTTGTAGAAGAGCAGGCGCTTGGGCCCGCTCGGTGCGCCGTTATCGTCGACCAGCGTGATCGGACGGCCGGTCAGCCGCTCGGCGAGCTCCTTCGGATTGGCGATGGTGGCCGAGCAGCAGATCACGACCGGGTGGCTGTCATAGAAGGCGCAGACCCGCCACAGCCTGCGGAGCACGTTCGCCAGGTGACTGCCGAAGACGCCCCGGTAGGCGTGCAGCTCATCGATCACGACATAGCGGAGGTTCGCGAACAGCTTCACCCAACGGGTGTGGTGCGGCAGCACGCCGGTGTGGAGCATGTCGGGATTGGTGACCACGATGTGGCCGGCCTGGCGGATTGCGTTCCGGGCGCTGACCGGGGTGTCGCCGTCGTAGGTATAGGTCTTGAGGTCGACCTTCAACTCGCCCACCAGGCCGTGAAGCTCGGCTAGCTGATCCTGCGCCAGGGCCTTCGTCGGAAATAGATAGAGGGCCCGCGCCTCCGGGTCCTTGAGCATGGCCTGCAGGACAGGCAGGTTGTAGCAGACGGTCTTCCCGGAAGCGGTCGGCGTCACCACCACCAGATCCTGGCCCGCCAGGGCGAGGGCGGTGGCCTGCCCCTGGTGGGTGTACAGGCGGCTGATCCCCCGAGCAGCCAGCGCCTGTCCCAACCGCAGATCGAGGGATTCAGGAAACCCGGCGAAGCGGGCCTGCCGGGCCGGCACGGTGTGGTCGAGGGTTAGATGACGGCGAAACTCATCCTGAAGCAGGAGCCGATCCAGCACGAACTCGACCGACATGTCCCCGCATCTTAGCGAACAAATGTTCGTTTCGCAAGGACCCCCACCCTGCCCTCCCCCTGCGAGGGGGAGGGTAAGCGCAGAGTGCCTAGAGCAGTCGGGCGATCACTGCGACCGCCAGCACGACCGGCAGGGTACAGCCGCCGTACCCGAAAGCGCGGGCGCTACGGAAGCGTTCAACGTCTAGCCAGGGCTGGCGCGGCCGGGGCGGCGGTTCCTCGCTCAATCGCGTAGTTTGAAGTACTTGAAGCCTTCGGCGACAGGAAAACTCTGGCCGGTGGCCATCTCGGCAGCGCGCTCGCGGATCGTCTGCTCCAGCTTGGGCCAATCGCCCACCTGGCTTTTGTGCTCGCGGAGCGCCTCGATCTTGAGGTCGATGGTGTCGCTGATGTCCACCCAGGCATCCGGCTCGTTCGAGCCGGAGAGGTAAACCTCTTTCACCTGATGTGGTTCCAGCCCCTCGTCGAGCAATTCCGGAAACACAAGGCGCGTGTCCGAGCCCGGAATGATGGCGTCCAGGGTCGCCTCGCCCGCGGCGCGATGGTCGGGGTGGTTGATGTAGCGCTGCCCGGTCCAGCGGCGGGTTGGGTCCGGCGCGACGACCACGTCCGGCTTGGTCCGGCGGATCCAACGCGTGATCTGCCGCCGGAGATCCAGCGTCGGCTGCAACGAACCGTCGTCGTAGCCGAGGAAGAAGACATCCTTGACGCCCAGTTTCATGGCCGCGGCGCGCTGCTCGGCGTGGCGAATCTGAGCCAAGCGCTCCGCCGTCATTGCCGGATCGCTGCTGCCACGATTGCCATCGGTGAGGATCAGGTAGGTCACCTGCCGGCCTTCCTTCGCCCATTTCCCCACCGTTCCGGCGGCGCCAAACTCAGCGTCGTCAGGATGTGCCATCACGACAAGCACCCGCGCAAGGCCGTTAGGCGACGCCGGCATCAAGCCGGCATCGGAATCGCCGTCGAGACCTCGTAGTCGACGAAGTCCTTGAAGTGCGCACCCTCGCCACACACCGGGCACTTGGTGTCACGCTTCAGGCGCAGCGTGCGGAACTCGTCGGTCAATGCATCGATCATGAGCAACCGCCCGATCAGCGGCTCGCCGATCCCAAGCAGCAGTTTGACCGCCTCGTTGGCTTCGAACAGCCCGACAATGCCGGGCAGGATGCCGAGGGTACCGGCTTCATCGCAGCTGGGGGC
The DNA here is from genome assembly GCA_005881175.1 of Chloroflexota bacterium. Lineage (GTDB taxonomy): Bacteria > Chloroflexota > Dormibacteria > CF-121 > CF-121 > CF-13. Next base: position 13,067 of record VBEN01000063.1, on the reverse strand, counting down.
AAGTTCGGGCGGCGGCGGCTCCGGAAAGACGCAGCGATAGCAGGGTCCTTCGAAGGGCTTGAAGACGCTGACCTGGCCGTCGAAACGGAAGATGCTGCCGTGAACGACGGTCTTCTTCAGCAGCACGCTAGCGTCGTTCACCAGGTAGCGAGTCGGGAAATTGTCGCTGCCGTCGACGATCAGATCGTAATCCTTGAAGATGTCGATGATGTTGTCCCGCGTCAGACGCATCTGATAGGGGACCACCTTGACATCCGGATTCAGGTCCTCGAGCGTCTGCTTGGCGGAGTCGACTTTCGGTTGCCCGATGCGCTTGCTGTTGTGCAGGATCTGCCGCTGCAAGTTGCTCTCGTCAACGACGTCTGAGTCGACCACGCCGATGGTGCCAACCCCGGCCGCCGCCAGGTAGTACGCGGCCGGCGATCCGAGCCCGCCAGCGCCGATGATCAGGACCTTCGAGTCGAGGAGCTTCAGTTGCCCCTCCTTCCCCACTTCCGGGATCAGCACGTGGCGGCTGTACCGCTTTTGCTGGGCCGGCGTGAGCTCACGGGGAACCACGAACTTGAAGCCGGCGTCCTTCCACGCGCCGAAGCCTCCCTTGAGGGACGCGACGTTCTTGAAGCCCATTTGCGTCATGGTCTCTGCCGCAAACGCCGACCGGTTTCCGGAGGCGCAATACGTCACGACGGGGGTGTCGTAGTCCGGGACATACTGTTCGACACGCGACTCCAGGTGGCCGCGAGGGATGTGGATGGCGCCCGGGACGATTCCCTGCTCCACCTCGTCCTGTTCGCGGACATCGATCACGACCGGCTTGGCGGAGCCGTTGCGGGACGCGTCCAATTGCCGAACATCCACTTCACGAATACGTGATTTGACGCCCTTGAGCAGGTCGCGGTAACTGGCCATCGCTTTCTAATTTTACCCGTGCTTGCCCGAATCTATTCCCCAGCAGCTGGCTTATTGGATCAAGATAGGCTTCCGTGCCGCTAGACGACCTTCGCACCCTGAGGAACGCGCCGGGCCTAACAACCTTTCAGCAAGGTTTTTTGGACGACTTTGCCGACCTAGTGAGGTCACTGGCAGTCGCCCAACTCGATCCGGGACAGATCACCGGAACGGTCGGCGGGAAGCCGCGGACTCTGGTCTACATCACGCTCCCACATCGGGCGGATGCGCGCGCGTGGCTGATAGTGGTTATCGAGCCGACCACCGTGGTGTTTTCGTACGGCGTCGATCATCGGCACTTTGGCTATGGTGAGCCGGATCCGCCGGTCACTGAAGCGTTGAACTTCGCACAAGACTTTCTGATGGGCCGGATAGAGATCGAAATCGAGGAACGACGACTGCTGGACCGTACCAGTACGATCCGGGTCTCGGAAGGCGGCATTCGCGAGAGGCTGCAACGGAGCTACAGTCTTCGCTCGCCCTTCCGACAAAAACGCCGGCGTACGTACCGCATCTCGTTTCAGTAACTGACGTTCCAGGAGCCGTTCAGATCGTCGTTGGGGTGCGGGCCTTCTCGAGCCGGGCCAACACCGCGTCGGCGACCTGGCTGGTGCCGATGGCGGTCGGATCGTTACGGTCGGCTTTCATGTCATAGGTTACGTCCCGTCCCTCGCGGATAGTCTCAGCGATGGCACCCTCGAGCATGTTGGCGGCATACGTCTCGCCAAGGTGATGCAGCATCATGACCCCCGACAGCATCATCGCCATCGGGTTGATCTTGTTCAAGCCGGCGTACTTGGGGGCACTGCCGTGGGTCGCCTCGAAGAGCGCGATCTCGTCACCGAGGTTGGCGCCCGGCGCCAGGCCGAGGCCCCCCACGAGTCCGGCCGCCAGGTCGGAGAGGATGTCGCCATAGAGGTTGGGCAGAACGATGACGTCGTACTCGCGCGGGTTCTGGACCAGCTGCATCGACATGTTGTCCACGATCCGATCATTGAACTGGATGTCCGGGTGCTCTTTGGCGATCTCCTCGGCCACCTGCAGGAAAAGCCCGTCCGTGAACTTCATGATGTTTGCTTTGTGGACGGCAGTCACCTTGCGACGGCCATGGGTGCGCGCGTAGTTGAAGGCAAAGTTGACGATCCGGGCGCTTGCCGTCACCGAGATGGGCTTGATACTGAGGCCGGAGTCCGGTCGGATCGGTTTCCCGGTCGCTTTACTGATCCGCTCGATCATCTCCTCGGTTTCGGGTTTCCCTTCCTGGAACTCGATGCCGGCGTAGATGTCCTCGGTGTTTTCGCGGACGATGATCAGGTCGATGTTGTCGTAGCGCGACCGCACCCCGGGATAGCTCTTGCAAGGGCGAACCAGGGCGTAGAGATCGAGCTCTTTGCGGAGCGCGACGTTCACCGATCGGATTCCCTTTCCGATTGGCGTGGTCAGCGGTCCTTTGATCGCCACCTTGTTGCGACGAATCGAATCGAGCACATGCGCCGGCATCGGAGTGCCGTACTGCTCCATCACGCCGAGGCCCGCGTTCTGGACGTCCCACTCGAACTCGACGCCGGTCGCCTCCAAAACGCGCCGCGTCGCTTCGCTGACTTCCGGACCGACCCCATCACCGGGGATCAAGGTCACGCGGTGCGCTGGCAAAACGATTCAATCGTACCAGCGGCTTGTTGCGTATCCTTCTTATGTGGCGCAGGCCGGACTTCAAAGCAGTCCCTTTGAAACGAGGGCCCAGAGTCCGATGGCGCAGGCCAATTACAAACTCTGGATTGAGCACGCCCGGGCCGAAAACCGGCGGGAGCTCGAGCGGCTCGTCGCCACCCTGCATGAGGATTGCGAGTATGAGGTGGTGCCACTGGGCCGGCGCTGGCGCGGCAAGGACGAGGTGCGCGAGTTCTATCGCGGACTCTGGCGGGGAATTCCGAATGTCAGGTTGACCCTGCTGAATCGTGTCGATGCCGACGACTGCATCGTCGAGGAATCGGAGGTCTTTGGCCGCATGGAGGGGCCGCTCTTTAACGTCGAGCCGAGTGGCGCCGACCTGCGCTATCGGGTCGTCATCTTCTTCCCTGTCCGCGACGGCCTGTTTACCGGCGAGCGGGTGTACTTCGACCTGGCCGAATTCGCCCGCCAGGTGCCGGGCGCCCGCAGCCTATGAAGGTTGGCGTCGTCAAGGAGACCCTGGCGGGCGAGCGCCGGGTCGCGCTCGTTCCAGATGCGGTGATCAAGTTGATCGCGGCAAAGCTCGAGGTCGCAATTCAGGCGGGCGCCGGGAGTGAGGCCTTCCTCGCCGACGAGGCGTATCAGAAGGCAGGCGCGACGATCATTTCCGAGGCTCAAACGTTGCTCGGCCAGTCCGATGCCGTGCTCAAGGTTCAACCGCCCAACCTGGACGAGGTCGGCGCCCTGAGGAGCGGCGCGATCCTGATCAGCTTCCTGCAACCGTCGACCAACGGTGACGCGGTCAAGGCGCTGGCGCGGCAGAAGGTGACGGCGTTCAGCCTCGAGCTGGTGCCGCGCATCAGCCGGGCCCAGAGCATGGATGCGCTCTCATCCCAGGCGGGCGTGGCCGGCTACAAGGCGGTGCTGATCGCCGCCAACCGCCTGGGCAAATTCTTTCCGCTACTGATCACCGCCGCCGGGACGGTCACGCCGGCCCGGGTGCTCGTCCTCGGCGCGGGGGTGGCCGGTCTCCAGGCGATCGCCACGGCCCGGAGGCTGGGCGCCGTGGTCGAGGCCTACGACGTCCGCCCAGCCGTCAAAGACGAAGTGAAGAGTCTCGGGGCAACGTTCGTCGAGCTGCCCCTGGAAGCGCAGCAAGGCCAGGGTGGCTACGCGGCTCAGCAGTCGGAAGAATTCCTGCGGCGTCAGCGTGAGCTCATCGGTGACCACGTGGCCGCCTCGGACGTGGTCATCACGACCGCGGCTGTACCGGGTCGGAAGGCACCGATCCTGGTGACAAAGGACATGGTGGCGCGGATGCGGCCCGGCTCCGTGATCGTCGACCTGGCAGCAGACACAGGCGGGAATGTCGAGCTGACGAAACCTGGTGAAGCGGTGGTGACAGGAGGTGTCACGATCGACGGTCCTCGAAACCTGGCCAGCACGATGCCGGTCCACGCCAGTCAGCTGTTTAGTCGCAACGTCAGCACGCTGCTACTCAGCATCGTGAAGGATGGCCAGCCGAACATCGACTTCAACGATGAAATCGTCAAGGGAAGCTGCCTGACCAACGCGGGCGAACTGATCCATCCGCAGGCGAAGGCGCTGCTGGAGGCCTCGAAGGCATGAACTCGGAACTCCTTACCGAATTCACTTACTTCGTGCTCGCGATCTTTGTCGGGATCGAGGTCATCTCGAAGGTGCCGACAATTCTCCATACGCCGCTGATGTCCGGGACCAACGCAATCCACGGCATCATCCTGATTGGCGCGATCCTGATTGCGGCGAATGCCACGAGTCCGCTCGAGATCATCCTGGGATTCGTCGCCGTCTTGCTCGCGACGCTCAACGTGGTCGGCGGTTTTGTCGTGACCGACCGCATGCTCGAGATGTTCAAAGGCCGGCAGGCCCCCGCCAAACAGGAAAAGAAGTGAACATTTGGATTGCGCTTGCCTACCTGCTGGCTGCCGTTTTATTCATCCTGGGCTTGAAGCAGCTGAGCAGTCCGCGCGGCGCTCGTCGCGGCAACCAGACGGCCGCCGTGGGGATGGTGATCGCCGTGCTTGCCACCATCCCACTGCTGCACTTCACGGCTGCAGGCATCGTGGTCACGCTACTTGGCCTGGCGATCGGGGCGCCTGTTGGAGCCATCTCGGCACGCCGTGTCCACATGACCGCCATGCCACAGATGGTCGCCGCCTTCAACGGGGTCGGCGGCGGGGCCGCCGCACTGGTCTCCATTTCCGAACTCCTGCACCGGGGGTTGCATCCCGTGTTCCAGATCGCGTTCCCAAGCATCTTCTCCATGGTCGTCGGCGGCATCTCGTTCGCCGGCAGCGCCATCGCCTTCGCCAAACTCCAGGGGCTGATCACCGGCACGCCGATCACGTATGCCGGTCAGCAGGTCGTGAACGGCCTCATCGCGATCGCGATCGTCGGCCTCGCCGTCGCGAATCTCGCGGTGGCGTCGCAACCCATCTTCTTCGTGCCGTTGCTCCTCCTGGCGCTGGTGCTGGGCGTGGCCTTTGTCCTCCCGATCGGCGGGGCCGATATGCCGGTCGTGATCTCGTTGCTCAATGCCTTCACCGGTCTCTCGGTCGCGGCCACCGGCTTCGTGCTCAACAACTTTGCCCTGATTGTGGCGGGGACGCTAGTGGGCGCCTCGGGTACGTTGCTGACCACCTTGATGAGCCAGGCAATGGGCCGCTCCCTCGCCAACGTGCTCTTCGGCGCCTTCGGCCAGATCCAGGCCAGCTCGGGCGGGGCGGCCGTCACGGCCGAGGGCAAAACCGTTCGCGCCGGCAGCCCGGAAGATGTTGGCACCATGCTCGCCTACGCCCGAAAGGTAATCGTCGTCCCGGGTTACGGACTTGCCGTCGCCCAGGGACAGCATGCCTTGAAGGAGCTGGCCGACGAGCTGGAGAAGCGCGGCGTCGAAGTCGAGTACGCGATCCACCCCGTCGCCGGCCGCATGCCCGGCCACATGAACGTTCTGCTCGCCGAGGCCAACGTCCCCTACGAACAGCTCAAGGAGATGGATGAGATCAACGGCGAGTTCCCCTCCACTGACGTGGCCCTGGTGGTCGGTGCGAACGATGTGGTCAACCCGGCCGCCCGCAACACGCAGGGCAGCCCCATCTACGGGATGCCGATCCTCAACGTCGACCAGGCCAAGAACATCGTCTTCATGAAGCGGAGCATGCGGCCGGGATTCGCCGGCATCGATAACGAGCTCCTCTACGACCCGAAGACCGTCATGCTGTTCGGCGATGCCAAGGACTCGCTGACAAAGCTCGTCGCCGCCGTAAAGGCCGCCTAAGCCCACAGCTCGCGCTAGATTCCTCCCGCGGCGAGCGCTTCTATCAGCAGCTTGGATATATGCGGTGATCGCCGAACACCGCCATGCCGGGTATGCGCAGGTGACCTGGCTCGAGCTGCGGAAACTCGTTTAGGAGGTCGGCGTCTCCGGCTTCAGCTCGAGCGCAACGGAGTTGATGCAGTAGCGCTCACCGGTCGGCGCCGGGCCATCGTTGAAGACGTGGCCGAGATGTGACCCGCAGTTGCGGCAAAGGACCTCGGTGCGCCGCATGAAGAGGCTGTTGTCCGACCGCAGCTCGACGGCCTCCAGGTTGGCCGGCTCGTAAAAGCTGGGCCATCCGGTGCCCGACTCGAACTTCGTCTTCGAGCTAAACAGCTGCGCGCCGCAGGCGGCGCACGCGTAGGTGCCGTCTTCCTTGGTATGCACGTACTTGCCGCTGAACGGTCGCTCTGTCCCTTTCGCGCGCAGGATGTCGTATTGCTCAGGGGTCAGCTCGGCGCGCCACTCGGCATCGGTCTTGGAAATCTTGGTGCTCACGATCGGAGTTTACCCAGAATTGCCCGGACAAAATCAGGGGCCGCGGCATCGATCGGCCACACGAACCTATATTGGGAGGGTCACCACGGCATTGGAGGCTGAGATATGGATAAGCCCGAGGAGATCCAGTCCGAGGTCAATGAGGATGACGAGCCGCGGAAAGCCGCCGAGCCACCACCGCCGCCACCGCCATCTGAGGAACTGCCCGACCGACCCTGATTCCATCGCGCTGTGCCCGTTGCAGACTGGTTCGCGGCTCCCGATTACTGGCTGAGCCGCCTCGTCATCACGCGCGTTCTGGGCGCGATCTATCTCATCGCGTTTCTTGTGGCCATCAATCAGTTTCGGGCGTTGCTTGGCGAGCGAGGGCTGCTGCCAGCTCCCCGGTTCCTGGATAGCGTTCCATTTCGGCGTGCCCCCAGCCTGTTTCATCTCCGCTATTCCGATCGGCTGCTTGCCATCGTGTCGTGGTCCGGCGTCCTCCTCTCGGCGTCGATTGTCGTCGGGCTAGTCGAGGCGGCGCCGCTGGTCATCTGGATGCTCGTCTGGCTTGTGCTCTGGCTGCTCTATCTGTCGATCGTCAACATCGGTCAGACCTTCTATGCCTTCGGCTGGGAGTCGCTACTCCTCGAAGCCGGATTTTTCGCGATCTTCCTCGGGCCGGCACGGATGGCGCCCCCGCTGGTCGTCATCTGGATGTTTCGCTGGCTCCTCTTTCGAGTCGAATTCGGCGCCGGCCTGATCAAGGTCCGGGGCGATCCCTGCTGGCGCGATCTCTCCTGCCTCGATTACCATCACGAAACCCAGCCGATGCCGAATCCGCTGAGCTGGTTCTTTCACCATCTGCCCCGCCCGTTGCACCGGGTCGAGGTTGTGGGCAATCATTTCGCGCAGCTCGTGGCGCCGATAGCCCTCGCCTTTCCGCAGCCGATCTCCGACGCCGCCGGCATTGTCATCGTCGTCACCCAGGGCTGGCTTGTCCTGAGCGGGAACTTCTCCTGGCTGAACGCCGTGACCATCGTCTGCGCGGTGGCGGCGTTCAACAATGACGCCCTGGGGACGGTGTTGCCGGTACAGGTTCCGTCGCAAATCGCGCCGCCGGGTTGGTACGAGGGCATCCTGATCGGGCTGACGGTTGCCGTGCTGATGCTCAGCTACTGGCCCGCGCGCAACCTGCTTTCGCGTCGTCAGCTCATGAATTTCAGCTTCAATCCCTATCATCTGGTCAACGCGTACGGGGCTTTTGGTTCGATCACCAGGGTCCGCTACGAGATCGTCATCGAAGGGACCACCGCCTCGGTCCTGACGGACGATGGGACTACCTGGAGCGAGTACGAGTTCAAGGGCAAGCCGGGCGATCTTCGTCGCATCCCACCTCAGATTGCTCCCTATCACCTGCGGCTGGACTGGCTGATGTGGTTCGCGGCCATGTCATCGCCCCGCCAACATCCCTGGTTCGTCCCGTTGCTGATCAAGCTGTTGCAGAACGACACGCCGACGCTGAAGCTACTGGGCCGAAATCCATTTGCCCACGCTCCGCCCGCCTTCGTGCGCGCCCGGCTCTACCGCTATCGATTCAGCACCGCCCGCGAGCGGCGGGAAACTGGTCAATGGTGGATGCGCGATCTCGTCGGCGACTACGTGCCGCCCGTACGCCTCGCAGATCGTGGCAAGCAGGCAGCGGAACGCTGAGAGAATGCCGAGGGCCGGAATCGAACCGGCGACACCATGATTTTCAGTCATGTGCTCTACCGACTGAGCTACCTCGGCACGAGTCGGTATTGTAGCCCGCCACCTTGCACGTCGGGCGTAGCGACCCGCCAACGTGGCATGCTCATACCGTAGTGCAAGCAGCTGCCATCGTCCTGGTGACGATCCTCATTGAGCTGGGCCTCGCCGGCGTTGCCGGCGTCCTGGCCCTTCGCCTGCTCAGCCGTCGGTCTGGGCCTACCGTAGTGATGGGTCTGGCCATGGTCGCGATCATGTTCGGAATCGTCGCCATCGCCAGCGTCACGTTCTTCCGCAAGACCCGAATCGGCTGACGCTGGCTGACCGATGCCCGCGTTACAATCGCCGGGAGAAGGGCCGTCCAAATGCGCTTCGTCTACAACGATCCCTATGCACTGCGGAACGCGGTGGAGCAGCCGGCCGCCGGCCAGCAGCCGATCGGCACGCGACGCGAGCGCGATAAATGATGACGACCACCGACGATAGCGGCTCGCGGCAGGAGCTGACAACCGAGCTGGCAGCTCTCGATCGGCAGCTGCGCGATCTCTCCGAGCAATGGGAGGCGGTGGAGCGCACCATCAGCGAGAAAATCCGCCGGCGTCGCGAATTGATCGCCCGGCAGGAAGAGACCAATGAGGATCACGCTGAAGAGATCAATCGGTTGCAGTCGGACGTCTATGCTCTGCGCGACCGGCTCGACCAGCTGCGCGACTCACACCTCGACTTCAGCGCCCTCTACCGCATCCTGCAGCAAGGTCGCCCATAGACTAGGGCCGGCCCTGGCCGGGACCGGCCCTACCTCACTTACTCGGCCTTTCCGAACGCCTTGATTTCCTCCTGTTCCTTGGCTGTGAGCTCCCGCGGGCGCTCTCCCCGCTTGACCTTCTCGGACTGGACCTGCTCCCGGATCGTGTCAACAACCTCCGGATTCGCGAGCGTTGTGATGTCGCCGGGGCTCGTGAAGTTGGAGATGCCGGCGATGACCCGCCGCATGATCTTGGCTTGCTGGGTTTCTGCCCCGGCTTGAGCGCGATGTACATCTCCACCGCCTTGCCCCGCATCTCGTCGACCACCGGCACCGCCGCAGCTTCGGCCACCTCCTCGACCGTGAGGCTTGCCGATTCGAGCTCTTTGGTGCCAAGCCGATGCCCGGCTACGTTGATCACGTCATCGACGCGTCCGAGGATACGGAAGTATCCATCTTCCGCCTGCAACGCGCCGTCTCCGGCGAAGTACGGCCAATCGTGCCAGTCCTTGCTGTTCTTGTTCTTGTTGTACTTCTGGTAGTAGGTCGACACGAAACGGTCGGGATCGCCATAGACTGTCTGGAAGATACCGGGCCAGGGGTTGCGGATGCAGATGTTGCCGGCTTTCGTACTCCCCTTGGGAACCGGCTTCCCCTCCTCGTCGAGGATGACCGGGAAGATGCCAAGCACACCCGGACCACAGCTCCCCGGCTTCATCGGCTGCAGGGCGGGCAGCGTGCTGCCCAGGAAGCCGCCGTTCTCGGTCTGCCACCAGGTATCGACGATGGCGGCCTCGCGCTTCCCGACGCTGTTGTAGTACCAGCGCCATACCTCCGGCTCGATCGGCTCTCCCACCGTGGTCATGTGCTTAAAGTGGTAGTTGTACTTCTTCGGTTCGTCCGGGCCGAGCTTACGCAGCATGCGGATCGTGGTCGGCGCGGTATGGAAGATGTTGACCCCTAGCCGTTCGGCGATCCGCCAGGGACGGCCGGGATCGGGGTAGGTTGGGACGCCCTCGTACATGACGCTGGTCGCCGCGAGCGCCAGTGGCCCGTAAACGATGTAGGAGTGCCCGGTAATCCAGCCGATGTCGGCGAAGCACCAGTAGGTGTCCTCCGGATGGATGTCCTGGTAGTACTTTGAAGTCCCAGCGACATACGACAGGTACCCGCCGGTGCTGTGCTGGGCGCCCTTCGGCTTGGCGGTCGTGCCGCTCGTGTACATCAGGAAGAGAGGTGCCTCCGCCGGCATCGACACCGGCTCCACGATTTTTCCACGATAGTCGGCGAGCACCTCGTCCACGAAGAAGTCGCGGCCCTTTACCATCTCGGTCTTCGACGAGTACTTCCCGGCGTGCCGGCGCCAGACCAGGACCTTATCGACCTCGAACCCTTCCTTCTTGGCGGTGGCGATGGCCTCTTCCGCCTTGACCTTATGATCCAGCAGCTCGCCGTTTCGGTAATAGGCGTCCATGGTGACGAGCACACGGCTCCCTGAGTCGGCAATTCGACCACCGCAGGCAGCGCCACTGAAGCCACCGAAGACTTCGGAGTGAATGACGCCAAGACGCGCACAGGCAAGCATGGCGACGGGAAGGTCAGGGACCATCGGCATATGGAACGTCACGCGGTCGCCCTGCTTGAGCCCACAGAAATCACGGAGCAGCGCGGCGAATTCATTGACCCGCTTGTACAGCTCCTGATAGGTGATCGCCTGCGTGACCTGGTCCTCCGGCTCAGGTACCCAGATGAAGGCGGCCTTGTTCCGGTACTTCGCCAGGTGGCGATCGACGCAGTTGTAGGAGGCATTCAGGCGGCCGCCGACGAACCACTTCCAGAAGGGTGCGTTACTGGTGTCGAGGGTCGTATGCCAGTACTTATCCCAGGTCAGAAGGTCGGCGTACTCCTTGAAACATTCCGGGAAGTTCTCTTCCTTGAATCGGTCGAAGATGCTCGGGTCGCTTGCATTCGCCTGGCCAATGAATTTCGGCGGCGGGGCGAAGTACTCCTCCTCTCGCCAGTGGACGGCGATCTGTGACTCGGAGACCTCGACTTCTTGCGTCTCTTGCGCCGTTTTTACTGCGTCAGCCATCGCCTCATATAGCCTCCTTATGGGGAATCACATCACGTTACGGCCGCCGCCGCCCGCCCTTCCAGACTACTTGGCCCACGGGCCACACGGGTCGACCTGCCATGCTGGAGACGACGTCGGCAGCCGAGGTGTACCAAGCCACCAACGCCGTGATGATCCCCAGGTATCCGCCCGCCTTGATCAACGTGTCGCTGCCGGAGAAGAATCCTAGGAACAGCAGGATCTCCGTGATCTCGAGCGTGAGAAAAACACCGAAGACCGCGGTGTTGATGCGGGCACTCCACAGCAGCATGTAGGTATTGAAGATCGCGAATGCCAGCAGGAACCAACCCAGCGATGGCAGCACGTCCGCGGCTTTCACTTTGCCGGTCAGATCCAGCACGAGGTACGTGCCAAGCGATAACCAGAAGGCGCCGTAGGTCGAAAACGCGGTGGCGGTAAAGGTATTGCCGCGCCGAAATGACCACATACCAGCCGCGAACTGCGCGAGGCCACCATAAAAGATTGCCAGCCCAACGACGACGGTGTTGGCCACATTGCCGAAGAGCCCGGCGTTATGGGCGCTCAAGATAAACGTGGTCAGGGCGAACGCAGCCAGCCCTAGTGGGGCCGGATCCGCCACTGCTGGAACCGCAGGGGCTCTCATTTCCTGTGCCATGGATGCTTCACTTCCTTTTCATTCCGGATGAACGCAGTGCCGTAGCTCCCCGAAGCGGGTCACGGGGCATGCGGACGGTGAGCAGAAAGCGCCAGCCGCGAGGGGTAGTTCGTAACTTCCACCTTCCCCTTGCCGCGAGATCAGTTCAAGCTCATCCTAGCGCAGCAGCGACGGCTCGGGCGGAGGGCGGGCGGGTAGCCTCTATGTTGCCCCTCCTCCCTCCACGACCGGTCAAGGACGATTCCCTCTAACGAGCCCAAGAGGCCGCCCGCCTGCAGTCGACGATACGCCGTCTCCGGCGAGAGTCAAGGCAGCAAATTCGCCACGTCGTCTGCAAGAGCCTCGTTCCGGTCGCGTTGCACGGAGATGGCGGGCGCAACAGCGGAGCCCCCTGATCTGACGCCTCGACTGGCCACCTTTCGCCCGCTGTCCCGGCCGGCCCAGCTCACCCTCGGCTTGTTCGTGTTGGCCCTGGCTGTCTACCTTCTGGCCCTGCGGACGAATTACGGCTACGACGGCCAGATGATGTATCGCGTCACCGAGAGTCTCGCCGTGCGCCAGTCCTTCCAGGTTGTCGATCCGGTCTGGCACATGAATGAGCCCTATACGTTCTACGGGCTGGCCGTCTCCCTGCTGCTGCTCCCGGTGTTCTTGTTGGGACAGGTGCTGCAACATGATGGCAGCCGGCTGATCGTGCTGTACGAGCCGACCATCTCCGCGCTGACCGTCGTGGCCGTCTATCGCCTAGCACGCGAACTGGGCGCGTCATACGTTCGCAGCCTGGCAGCGGCACTGGCGTTCGCTTTCGGCACGCTGGCCTGGTATTACAGCACGACGGTTTTCACTGAACCGCTGATTGGCCTGGCCATGATCGGAGCTCTTTGGTCCTTGTATCGATACCGGCGCGATGGGCACGCCCGGGAGTTGCTGGGCGCCGGCGCTCTGGTGGCGCTCACGCTCCTCGCCCGCTGGGATTCAGTGCTGCTGGTCATCGTGCCCTTCGGTGGCTATGCCCTTATCCAGGTACGGGGTCGTCTCCTCCCCGGCACGAAGTGGATCGGCAGGCTGCTGTTGTTTGCCGCCCCGATCGCTGCCGCCCTGGCGGTCAACCTGGCCTATGACTGGGTGCGCTATGGCAGCCCGCTCGATGCCGGGCCGCGGACGCAAGGCGGCGGCGCCTTTTCCACTCCGTTGCTGACCGGACTCTACGGTTTACTGCTCAGCCCGGGCGCGAGCATTGTGATGTACGTTCCCCTGGTGCTTGCCGTGGCGGCTTCATTTCCAGCGTTTTTACGTCGCTGGCGCGCGGAGGCCTTGCTGATCACCGCTCTACTCGCCCTTCGTCTCCTCGTCTATGCCCAATGGTCGT
>VBEN01000226.1 GCA_005881175.1 Chloroflexota bacterium | reverse complement strand
CACCCATTTCTCGAGCCGGACTTCCGACAAGCGGAGCTCCAGCAGCGTTCGCGCGTCCTCCGGGACGCGACCGGCGGCGAACGTCGTGCCGAGACGTTCGCGGCCGAGCGCGAGCACACGCATCCGCAAGGCGGCGGCGGGATCCGTCTCGAGTAGCGCTCGGGCCAGGGCATCGCGCGCCGGCTGCGACTTCGTCGCCGGTTCGCCCTCGGTCGCTCCGATGATCGCCCCGATGGTCGCCGTCACCGGCGACGCGAGGAGCGCCAGGAACAGCACGACGCCGGATCTGTCGTGCGCGCCGACGTACATCGACGTCGCCGTGTACTCCAGCGCCCGATTGGCGGCGCCTTGCGCGCGCGTCGTCGGTCCACCGAAGCGGGCCGGCACCGGGCCCGTGTGCGTGAGCACCGCAATCGGTCCGAGCTCCGTATCGGGACGCAGCGAGAGCTTCGTGGGTACCGGCGCGCGATGCGCGCAGCCGCTGACGAGGACGACCACCACGATCGTAGACAGAAGGCGGAAAGCCATGTCGGAGAGAGGACCGTGACGGTCGCGAAACCTTACAGCCTCACAGCCTCGGATCGACCGGCTCGCTCTCCAGGGCCAGCACGCCGAAGACGCACTCGTGGACCCGGTACAGCGGCTCCCGGCGAACGAATCGCTCGAGGGCCTCGACGCCGAGGGCGAATTCGCGGAGTGCCAGCGAGCGCTTGACCGACAGGCCGCGAGCCCTCAAGCGTTCGAGGTTCTCGGGCGCCGTGTACTCCGGGCCGTAGATCAGCCGAAGGTACTCGAGGCCGCGGCACTTCAGGGCGGCGGTCGCCACGGGATAGAAGACGTGTGCCGCCCCGAACGGCAGCTCGAACGAGTGAACGCGGGCCGGGTTCTTGTGGAGGAGGTAGCCGAGGTCAGTCGCCGGCCGATGCGTGGTGGCGATCTCGAGGATCATCGTTCGCGCTCCGGCTGTTCATGGCGGGTCATTATGCCACGTCGCGCCATGCCGGCCACAAGTGCTCATGCAGTGGTGAGGGTTCACTGAGCGGCGGCCGCCGGCGCGAAGTCGACACGGCGCCGCTCTTCGAGACGGCCGCCGGCGAGCGCGCCCTCGACCAGCTCGTAGCCCAGCAGCGCGAAGATCCGTCCCCGCAGGAACAGCGGTCTCGCGTTGCCATACCAGTCGACACAGGACACGCGGCAGGCGTCACCGGTCGTCCCGCGACGCTCGGCGTGCAAGCTCCCCATCTCGCCGAGCGCGAGCGCATCGTTGCGCAGGAACAGGACGGCCGCGGGCGGCGCACCCGAGGCCAGTCGGGGGGCTGGCGCTCGAGGCGGATCGACGAGACGTGGAGGTCGCGTGCCGCCGCACCGACGACCAGCGCGTCCTCGCCGAGCGCTTCGATGCGCTCGACGGCGTGGCCGACCGCGATGGCCACCGGCTCGGAGTCCCGCGCATACGCGTGGACGTAGAGGGCAGCGGCCGACGATCCCGCCGGCTGGCCCCAGCCGTCGCCCGAGCCATAGAGCAGGTGCGCTCCGACGAAACGGTTCTGGAAGACGGTCTCGGCCGGCGCCGGCAGCATGCGATACCGCCAGAACGGGACGGCGTCGCGGCCATCGCCGAAGCTCGAGAGTGGCAGGCGAAGCAGCGCCAGGATGCCCCGGGCCCGATCCGAGCGCCACATGCCCTCGCCGGCCCCCTCAGCGCGCACGACCACGTTCACGTGACCGGCATCTTCCAGGAACGAGAACTGATCGACCGGACTGCCCCACACCCGCGCGGCGCCGGGCTCCCCACCATCCAGGGGCAGCCGGTACAGCCACGACGGGCCGTCGCTCGTGCTCCACCAGTCGTCGGTCATCCACACGTAGACCGCGGACGGCGAGACGTAGAAGACGCGGCCCGGCGGTCCCATGACACCGGTCACCTCGCACGTGAGCTCCGGCTGCGCGAGATCACAGCTGACGACCGAGTGCAGCGCGAGCAGTGGCGAGACGCTGAGCGGACGGTAGAGGCGTCGCGGCGAATAGATCGGGACGAATTCGGAGCGGCCGGCGCCCGGGTGCCATTTGCGTATCGCCGGCAGGACATTGCGCGGGTCGCCGTCGCCGTCGAGCATGAGGGGCGTATAGACGATCAGCCGCTGGCCGATCAGCCGGCTGGCGTAGTTGCGCGATGAGTAATAGTCCTGCGAGCGGAGGTGATACGTCGCCCGGTAGCTCAGGGGGCCGTGGGCGTCGATGTCGAAGAGCACCAGCTCCGTCCCGCCTCGCGCGTAGCTGTAGCCGAGCACCACCACCGTGTCGTCCGAGATCAGCAGCTCGTCGTACCACGCGCGGCCGGGGTCGATGTCGGGCGCGAAGGCATCGATCGTCGAGATCGGTGTCAACCGATCGGCGTCGAGACGGACCGTGAAGAGGCGCCCGCGGCGGAGAACCACCAGGTGCTCGCCTTGCACCTTGACGATATCTCCCTCGTCGACGCCCGCGTGCTGAACGTTCGTCACCGATGTTGCGGCGCCAGCGACGTACGCCGCCGCCGGGCCGCTCACGGATTCGCTGAAGCCCATGAACCGGGCCCGCGGCGCACGGGCGCGGTTGCGCACGAAGCTCAGCAGCTCTGCCTCCGACTCGAACGCGGTCAGCCGCGAGGCCGGCGCCGTCTCGCCCACCGGGCGCGCCGGGCCGGGCCCGGCGGGCGGGCTCGCGCTGCAGCCGGCGGCCGCCACGCACGCGGCGGCCAGCAGCACGCGCACGAGGCGACCGCCGCGGCAGCGAATGCTCATGGGATGATCGCGGACGCGTTCGTCCGCACGGTTCCGACCTCGATGGCGGCGTCCCCGGCGGTGGGCCCGCCGGAGGCGACAGTGCAGTTGGCCGGCAAGTGCTGCAGGCGGATCGCCGCCAGCGGGTTGTTCGCCGGCCGCGCGTTCGCCTCCGGCGGATAGGGCAGCGTGACGTCGGGATCGTCGTCGAGGCCGGCGCGGAACTCGTTGCCGTTGGGATCCCAGATCAGCCGCACGCGGAACCACCTGTGCGTGCGCACCTGGCCCAGCACGACCGGAGCGCCGACGAGCATGGTCGACGCACAGCCTGGATTCTCGCAGCGGAAGAGCAGGGCGCGCACGGTCAGGAGACCAGCGGGATCGGTCGAGTCGGACAGCCGGCGTACCTCGACGCGCGCGATGTGATCGCCGGTCAGGTCTCCGGGGGCGGACGGCGTGCCCGGCGCGAGGTCACTGATCCGGTTGAGATCGACGGTCGCCGCCCGGGTGATGGACGCCGTGGCGTTGGCCGGGCAGCCGGTGACGCTGACGTCCCGGACGTTGAGCTCCACCTCCATCTCGTCGACCCGCAGCGGATTGCGGAAGTTGAGCCGGTTGCTGAAGAACCCGGTGGCTCCGACGTCCGACAGCGTGGCGCCCTCGCGGCGATACCGCATCAGCAGTGTGCCGCCGCGGACCTCGCGGAGGCGTTCGTGCCCGAGGTCGCTGCTGCCGACCCAGCGGTCGGAGCGGATGGTGGCGGCGGTCGTCCAGTCCTCGTACGTCGCGAGTCCGTCGGCGTTCGCCGCGACAGGCCCGACGCCGAGCACCAGGATCGCCGCCAGCAGCATCAACGTCCCGTAGCGTGTCAGTGTCGTGTTCACGGGTGTCCTCCCTCGTCTGAGAGTCAGGGAACGATCGCGGAGACGTTGGTGCGCACCTCGCCGACCTCGACCTCGACGTCGGCCGTCGTGTGCCCTGCCGTGCAGTTCGCGGTCACCACCGCCGTGCGCACGCTGGCGAACGGAACGCGGGCGTTCGCGGTGTCCAGCGCGGCGTCATACGCCAGCTCGACGTCGGGGTCGGCGTTCACGCCGACGAGGAAGCGATGGTTCGGGCGATCCCAGGCGGCGCGCAGCGTGAAGGGCGTCGAGATTGGCAGCGTCGCGATGCCCAGGGCGAAGACCGGGCTGCTGCCGATGGTGCAGGCGGCGTTCAGGCACCGCACGACGTTGGCCTGCACGGTGAGCACGCTGGCAGCGTCGACCGCGTCGATCGGTCCGTTGACCTGGACCTGGATGGCGTGGTCGCCCGTTTGACCGGCGTCCGACGTGCCGTCGTTGAAGGCGCTCACGGCGAGCAACGCCGGCCGGACCAACGTCTGCCCGGGATTGGCGGCGCACCCGCTGACCTCGAGATTGCGCACTCGGAGGTCGGCTTCCATCCGGTCGATGTTCGACAGGTTGCGCGCCAGCAGCGCCTG
>VBEN01000225.1 GCA_005881175.1 Chloroflexota bacterium | reverse complement strand
TCGGCGGCCTGACTAGAATATGACGCCCTGGGGAAGCCGGCGAGTCGGACCCGGCTTCCCAGCGCGTCGTTGCGAAGGAGGAGGTAACCGGCTTCTAACGACTGCGCTCGACCCTGCTCAGGGGAGCGCGGAGAGCGCAGTCGCGCAACCAGTCTGCCCGCGGCCAGGCGAACCGTCAACGTCGTGAGTTTGCAAGCAATCATTCCCGCCACAGGGTGAATTCGGGAGCAACCATTCCCGCCACAATGGCTTCATGAGCGACAGGCCGGTTGCCACCTCGATCGAGCCGTACACGATCACGCTCAGGCCGGGGCACCCGGGCTTGATCGAGCTCGACTGGGCGCGATCGATCGCCGACTGGACCACAGCGCACTTGGTCGACCTGCCCCGCGGAATCTCCCGCCACACCGTGCGGTTCGTCGCCTTTGAGCAGGGCACCTATGCGATCAAGGAGCTGCCGCTGAAGGCCGCGCAGCGCGACTATGAGACGCTGCGCCGGCTGGGCGATGTCAACGGCCCGGCGGTGCGGCCGGTCGGCCTGGTCGTTCGTCCCCTCGAGGATCCGAATGGCGAACAGGGCGCCTGCCTGATCACGCGATACATCGACTATTCGTTCTCTTACCGTGAGCTGCTTTCCGGCGGCAGCTTCGGTCCAAGACGAGAGCAGCTCCTCGACGCGTTTGCCATGCTCCTCACCGAGCTGCATCTACTTGGATGCTTCTGGGGTGACTGCTCCCTGAGCAATGTTTTGTATCGGTTCGACGCCGGCGCCATCGACACCAGACTGGTCGACGGAGAAACCGCGTCGATCTACGACACGCTGTCGGATGCGCGGCGTCAGCACGACATCGACATCATGGTTGAGAACGTGGCTGGTGAGATGGCCGATATCGCCGCCGAGCAAGGCGTCTCCATCGACGACGCCGACCTCCACATGGGTGAGGACATCGCCGCCCGATATCACGCCTTCTGGCGGGAGCTGCGAGCGGAAGAGCGCATCGAGCGACACGAGCAATACCGGATCACCGAGCGCGTCGATCGCCTGCACGAGCTCGGCTTCGAAGTCGATGAGATCCAGCTCGTCCCCCACGCGGACGGCGAGCACGTTCACCTGAAGACCCGAGTCGCCGACCGCAACTATCACACTAACCGGCTGCGAGACCTGACTGGTATCCAGGCCGCCGAAAACCAGGCGCGGCAGATGCTCTCGGACCTTCACTACTACGAAATGGCGCACAGCGGC
The DNA here is from genome assembly GCA_005881175.1 of Chloroflexota bacterium. GTDB lineage: Bacteria > Chloroflexota > Dormibacteria > CF-121 > CF-121 > CF-13. The sequence continues at coordinate 2,531 of VBEN01000225.1, read as the reverse complement.
AGCCTCCCCGCCAATCGCGCGCTGGCCGCCGTTCGCTGGCGGGTCGAGGCCTTCGAGCCGATGCTGGCGCGCCTCGCCCAGCAGATTCCGCCGATCGAAGACCCGCTACAGGCCTACTGCGACCTTCTTCAGTCCGGCCATAGAAAGCAGAACTTCACGGTTGAATATTCCGTAGCCGGGGCTCGATGCGACCCGCCGAGGTCAACCAACTCATCGAAGTCAGGACACCCCTAGGTGAGCCGTAGGGCAACCAGAGGGACCGACAAAAGCGAACAGTTTCGCTGCGCACTGCCTTATTTCAACAACGAGGAAACGTCGTACAGGAGGATCTCAATATCGGGTGGATACTGAGACGGCGAGGACTTGTCATGAAGGATCGCTATCTGGTGGCCATCCGGACTCCAGCCAATATCCTGGGCCGGTATCCTCGTGAAGCCCCGCAGTCTACCTGTGCGCGAGTCGAGGATCCAAGTCCCGCGAGTACCGTTGACTGTTGCGCTGAAGGATATCGAGTGGCTGTCCGGCGACCATGCGGGCGCACTCGGTCCAGTCACCTGCCCAGTCACCGTATGCGGCTTTAGTTTGTGGGCATCCATGAGGTAGAGATCCCATGGCGGCAAAAGCCGGTCTTGTCCGCTGCGCCCAACGGATTCTGGTGAGGCGAAGAAGGCAATTTGGGTTCCGTCGGGCGACCAGGAGGGAAGGTCTGCCCTCCCCAGCTTGGTGCAGTCCTGCTGCTGGCTTCGTTCGAATGCCTGGTCCAAGCGCCAGCTGTTGCTCCCACTTCCCATGGAAATGCGAATTGGCTCAGGACCTTCACGGGTCAGCCAGGCAATAGTGGAGCAGAAATCTCCACCGGTCCCCACAATTGCCCGGTCGAGCCCGGGATTGAATGAGAAGACACCCGGGTTCACCTTGTCCTCAGGGCCAAGAATTTCCTGGGTGCCTCCAGTCTCAAGGTCGTAGGCAACGAGGGCGTAGGAAGCTACCGGACCGCGCTCAGGGGGCAGGTCGCATGTCTTGACCAGGGCGGGCCGGCCGTCTGCCAAGGATGTTGGCGCCGCGTATTCGGTTTTTTGACAACGCGGGTCATTCGGCAAGGAAAGCTGATGGATATCTCTCCCGTTGGCTCGAAATGCCCAGACCTCCTGGGTGGATCCGGTTATGGCTTCTGGGTTGGCGGCGAACCCGGCCACTAGCCAGCCACTACGCGACCACATTATCCCCGTGAAGTAACCAGCGCCTAGGTGGACGGGCAGCGATCGAGCCTGCAGGTTCGGCACATCCGTCACGCCCGCGGGCGAGGCAAAAGCGCAGCTCACCGTAACCGCGGCGATCAGCAGGCAAAATGCCCTAGGCCGGCGCCTCCTGATCAACCACCGTAATAACAACACCAAGGATACAACTCATGGGTCGACGGGTAGATCCCAGATGTAGGTGGTGACAAAGCCCAAGGTTGCACCGGAGTTTGCCAAGAGCAGCCGCTTCGCACTCGGTTTTTTGTAGCCACTGGTGTAGCCGCCAGAATGCAATTCCTTGGACTCAATGGACATCCTTGGAATGCATGGAAAGCGAAAATCACGAGCTGAATTCGAGCGCCGCCTGATTTGTAAACAGCGGGTCGCCGGTTCGAATCCGCTCGTCGGCTCCAGATTTTGGCCGGCGCCGCCGCGGGCCACACGCGAGAAGTCCTCGTGGTGAGCTTCCCCAAAGAGCGTTGGTGGACCAGGGCGGTGATAAGCCTGGGGGACCTAGCACTCCGCGTCGCGCGCCAGCAGTTTCAGGTCTTCCTTCACCCGCCCGACAAGATCCTCGCGACGGCGGAACGACACGGGCTGAAGACGGTCTCCAACAAGACAAGCTTCTTCTGGGAAGTCGCTAGCCTGCGCAGAACCATCGCAGTGCCAGCAAAGTAGACGCTCCCCGGCTCAAGGGCCATGCCGGCAATCGACCCGCACAATTGGCCCTACACGGCGCCCCTCAACGATGCGCGCACCAAATGGCCGTAAGCGGCGGACTTGGGCTCGATTTACTGTAGCCAACCCAATGGACCTAACGGCCCCCTCCCTCACTCACTTAACCGATAAACGTTGCCGAGGTGCAAGCGTTCGGGCGTTCGAATCCCGCTGCCTCCGTACTCAGACTTCAGCGTAAACGTTTGCACAGCTGGCAGCCAGCTGGACTGGCAGATGCCGCGACACCGGCGGTGGCCCTGGACTCCCCGTCAGGTCAGGACGCCATCGCTGACGGGAAGCGGTGATTCAGAGCAGAATAAAACGCATGGAGGTGGGGGCCCTACGCAGGCAGGCATCATTCCCCTCTGTCCCGAACAACCTGCCGCATTATCTGACCAGCTTCGTTGGACGGCGCACCGAACTCTTGGGGCTCAAGTCCGTGCTCGCGCGCTCCCGGATGGTGACCCTGACGGGGCCAGGCGGTGCTGGCAAGAGCCGGCTCGCGGCCGAGTTGTGCCGAGCATCGCTCAACCGCTGGCCGCAAGGGATCTGGTGGGTGGAGTTGGCGCCAGTCAG